>DASSLP010000096.1:0-9758 GCA_035689365.1 Methyloceanibacter sp. | reverse complement strand
TTACGACAGGCTCAAAGGCGAGGGCGCCTGTTTTGGCGAGAAACTCGGCTGGGAACGGCCGAACTGGTTTGCCGATCTTGTCAGCGGAGAGAAGGCAGAAGACCGCTACAGCTACGAGCGCCAGAACTGGTTCGACGCGGTAGGCCGCGAGCATAAGGCAGCGCGCGAGCGCGTCGCGCTGTTCGACCAGACGTCGTTCGCCAAGTTTCTCATGGTGGGCCGCGATGCGGAGAAGGCGTTGTCGTGGATTGCGGCCGGTGATGTCGCAAGACCGCCGGGCCGTCTAGTCTACACGCAGATGCTGAATGACCACGGCGGGATCGAATGCGATCTCACGGTGAGCACGCTCTCCGAGACTGAATATTACATTGTCACCGGCACTGGCTTCGCCATACACGACTTCGACTGGATCATGCGCTCGATTCCGGAAGGGCTCGACGCCCGCTTGATCGATGTCACTTCTTCCTCTGCCGTGCTCTCGATCATGGGCCCCCGGTCACGCGACGTGCTTCAGACTCTGATTGAGCATGACATGGGCAACGCCGCCTTTCCTTTCGGCAGAGCGAAGCGAATGACCCTCGCAGGTGCACCAGTGCTCGCGCTCCGTGTCACCTATGTCGGTGAGCTCGGCTTTGAGCTGCACATCCCCGTGGAGTTTGCGTTGAGCGTTTATGACGCCCTGATGGCCGCCGGGCGAGAGCACGGCATCACCAATGCCGGCTACCGCGCTATCGAGTCGCTCAGGTTGGAAAAGGGCTATCGCGCCTGGGGCGCTGATATCGGGCCAGACCATTCACCGCTTGTCGCCGGCCTCGCTTGGACCACGAAACTGAAATCGAACACGCCGTTCCGCGGCCGTGCCGCACTCGAGGCTCAGGCTGCAAAACCACTGCCGCGCTTGCTCGCTGGCTTCGCCGCCGATCCTTCGGTCGTGCTGTTGGGACGGGAGACCATTTATCGCGACGGCAAGCGCGTGGGCTGGCTCACGAGCGGGGGCTACGGCTACACGGTCGGCCGCTCGATCGGTTACGGCTATATCCGCGATCAGGAAAGCGGCGTCGATCGCGAGATGGTGCTCTCCGGCCGCTACGAGCTCGAAGTCGCCACGTTCCGCGTGCCAGCGGAGGTGTTTCTTGAGCCGCTCTACGATCCCACCATGGCGCGAATTAAGGGCTGAAACTTTGATACGGCCCAAAGTGGTGCGGTGGACATAAGCGACTGAACGTCAATTAGGGAACTGAAAAATTTTCAGAATTGCCACTGGGGCCAAGTGTGCAAATCTGCAACAGTACTGATCAGCGATGAGGCAACCTACCAGCTGGGCGCGCCTGCGCACGGGAAGCCGTGCTATGGTATGATCTTGCCAGGGTCGACGCCGGGCACAACGGGGAGTGGCGACAATGGTTGAAACGACAAGCCGTTACACAGAGGCCGACAAAAAGGAGGATCTAAAAATCCTTCACGGCATGGGCTACGCTCAAGAGCTCCAACGGAGCATGAGCCGGTTCTCGAACTTTGCAATCTCCTTCTCGATCATCTGCATTCTCTCCGGCGGCATCAACTCGCTCGCCCAAGGCACGTCCGGCGCTGGCGGCGCCTCGATCGGTTTCGGCTGGCCGCTCGGCTGCGCCATCTCTGGCGTCTTTGCCCTCGCTCTCGCGCAGATCGGATCTGCTTATCCGACGGCAGGCGGGCTCTATCATTGGGGGTCGATCCTCGGTAATCGCTTCACCGGCTGGCTGACCGCGTGGCTCAACCTGCTCGGCCTGATCACCGTGCTTGGGGCCATCAATGTCGGTACCTGGACCTTCTTCGAGGGCGCCTTTCCTCAGTTCGGAATCGAGAATAACATCACTAACCAGACGATCTTCCTGATCATCATCACCGGGGGCATGGCGCTAATCAATCATCTCGGCATCAGGCTCACCGCGCTCCTCACCGACTTCTCGGGCTACTTGATCTTTGCGACCGCGGTGGCCCTGGCGATAGTCGCGCTGATCGCCGCCGAGCACTGGGATGTCTCGCGGCTTTGGACCTTCACCAACTATTCCGGCGACCCTGGCGGAGGCGTGTGGCCACAGGTTTCGCTCACCTGGGTTTTCCTGCTCGGCCTTTTGCTGCCGATCTATACCATCACTGGCTACGATGCTTCGGCGCACACGTCGGAGGAGACCCTGAAAGCGGCTCATTCGGTGCCGCGCGGCATCACTCATTCGGTTTGGTGGTCGGCGGTCTTCGGCTGGATAATGCTGTGTGCCTTCGTGCTGATGATCCCCAATATGGACGAAGCGGCGAAGCAGGGTTGGAACGTATTCTTCTGGGCGATGGATGCCCGTGTCGGCAATGGCATCAAGGAGCTGCTATACATCGCTATCTTCATCTCCCAGCTTCTGTGCGGCTTGGCGACGGTGACATCCGCCTCCCGCATGATCTTCGCCTTCTCGCGCGACGGCGGTCTGCCGGGATCGAAGGTGCTCGCCAGCGTCAGCCACAAATACCGTACGCCGGTCGCAGCAATCTGGACGGGAGCAGCGCTGGCCGTGCTCTTCGTGTGGGGAGCTTCGCTGGTGTCGGTCGCCGGGACGTCGGCCTACACGATCGTCGTGTCGTCGACCGTTATCTTCCTGTTCCTTTCTTTCTCGGTGCCGATTGCGCTCGCCTTGTTCGCACACGGCACGCCGAAATGGGACAAGATGGGACCCTGGGATCTCGGTCCCTTCTGGTTCAAAGTTTCCTGCGTGCTGTCGCTGATCTCGATGGTGCTGATTTTCTTCATCGGCATCCAGCCACCCAATGACTGGGCGTTGTGGATCGTCATCGCCTTCCTGGTGATTACGGGACTGGTCTGGGTTCTCTTCGAGAACCGGCGCTTCCAAGGGCCGCCGATCGGTGAGATGATCGCCAAGCGCCAGGCGCAGATTCGCGAGGCGGAAAGGGCAATCGGCGAAATTTGACCTAGGCCGAAGCTTTAGGTCGCGGCCCGTTCGACGAACGAGCCGCGACTTTTTTTACCGGCTCGCGCGTTGCACGCGATACGCTACGCCGTCGATGAACGCCTCGATCGACGCGTCGAAGGCCGCATCTCGATCGAGCGCCTTGAAGGCGGGAATAAGCGCAAGCGTTGCCGCGCAGGCGAGTGGGTCGAGCGAGCGAAGCTCCGCCTCGTCCTGCGCGCTGATCGGGCGGAGCAAGCCTTCCGCCTCAGCCAGGGCATAACCTAAAATGAAGGCGTAGAACGCAAGCCCGAGTCCGGCAGCCTCTGCATCGCTCAAACCTGCGCTGCGCAGGGCGCAA
Organism: Methyloceanibacter sp.; assembly: GCA_035689365.1. Classification (GTDB taxonomy): domain Bacteria; phylum Pseudomonadota; class Alphaproteobacteria; order Rhizobiales; family Methyloligellaceae; genus Methyloceanibacter. Next base: position 6,464 of record DASSLP010000096.1, on the reverse strand, counting down.
TAGACTACCTCACTGGATGCGTGATCGGCAGGCCCTGTCGCATGGAAACGGAAGTGCAAATGAAAGACGCGCGGATGGCGATGGGCGAGGTTCCGGTAGGCTGCTGCCACATTGCGCAGATCGGTGCGCCAGTCATCGCTCGGCAGCGGCAGCTCGACGGTGGCGAGCGCCCGGTCGGCGATCCGCCGCAACAGCTCCTCCTTGGAGCCGAAGTGATGCAGCACCGTCATTGGATCGACGCCGATGCTGACGCCCAGCTTGCGCACCGAGAAGCCGACCTCACCCTCGCGCGACAGCATGTCAAATGCCGCGTCGAGAATCGCATTTCGGTCGAGACCGCGCCGTCCGCGCGGGCGGGAAGGCGCTTTACGTGTTGTTTGCGTTGACAATTCTACACCGTAGCCAATAGTCTGCGAGCCAAACTCACTAGCGAGCCCCTGTCAAGGCTGAGGCCGCAGGGGAGTGGAGCGTGGGCGTGACCGGCGCAACAGCCATTGCCATAACAATAAGACGGCGCGCCGTCAGGTTTGCCTCCCGAACAGCGATTGCCTTGAGTGGACTGGACCCCAAGCAGCGGCTTCTGCTGCTTTGCGCCCGCATCGGCTATACGCCTCACGCGAGCTTCCAGCGCTGATTGATTGGCCTTCGGGTCACGCTTTGCCTGGAGGTTTTGGACAGTGACCAATCAATACCAAACCACGCAATTAAGAGAGTTAGACGCTCTCCACCATCTGCATCCCTTCACCGATCACAGCTCGCTCAGGGCAGGTGGCGCGCATGTCATCGTACGGGGCGAGGGTCCTTATATCTGGGACAGCGAGGGCAACCGCGTGCTCGACGGGATGTCTGGCCTGTGGACGGCGAATATCGGCTACGGCCGCAAGGAGCTTGCCGAGGCGGCCTACGCGCAGATGCTCGAGCTGCCATTCTACAATACTTTCTTCCGCACCACGCATCCACCTGTGGTGAAACTGTCGCGCAAGCTCGCCGAGCTTGCGCCGGACAACCTCAACCAGGTGTTCTACGGTTCGTCGGGATCTGAGGCGAACGATACCGCGATCCGTCTGGTCCGGCATTATTGGGCGCTGAAAGGCGAGCCGAAGCGGCGCATCATCATCTCGCGCCGGAACGCCTATCACGGCTCGACCATTGCCGCCGGCTCGATGGGCGGTATGCCGCACGTGCACGCGCACAGCTATCCCGTTTATGAGGGGTTCCGGCACATCATCGATCCCTATTGGTACGGCGAGGCCGAAGACGGGGAGTCGCTGGAGGCCTTCGGCCTTCGGGTGGCGCGCGCGCTCGAGGAGGAAATCCTGGCGGTGGGCCCTGAGAATGTCGCCGCATTCGCTGGCGAGCCGGTGCAAGGGGCTGGCGGCGTGAAGATCCCGCCGGAGAGCTACTGGCCGGAGGTGCAACGCATCTTCGACAAATACGGAATCCTTTTTCTTGCCGACGAGGTAATCACGGGGTTCGGTCGCCTCGGAACGTGGTTCGGGTCGCAGCACTATGGCATCAGGCCAGACCTCATCACTTTCGCCAAGGCGGTAACCTCAGGCTACATTCCGTTGTCAGGAGTGATCGTAAGCGACAAGATCGGCGACGCACTTGTGGCGCACCCCGACGACTTCCATCACGGCTACACGTTCTCCGGTCATCCAGTGGCATGCGCCGTGGCGCTGAAAAATCTCGAGATCATAGAGCAAGAGAGGCTCGTCCCGCGCGTCAAGGAGTTCGCCGGGCCAGCGCTCGCCAAGATGCTCGCGAAATTCAAAGATCACCCGCTGGTCGGAGAGGTCCGCTCGATCGGGCTTCTCGGCGCCATCGAGCTCGTCGCCGACAAGCGCACGCGCCGCCGCTTTGCCGAGCCTGGCCGCGTCGGCCTGATTTGCCGCGATCATTTCTTCCGCGAGGGCTTCATCATGCGCCATGTGTTCGACACCATGGTCACGGCTCCGCCGCTGATCTGGAGGCAAGAGCAGTTCGACGAAGCCCAGGCCGTGATCGGCCGCGTGCTCGATCTCACGCTCAGCGACGTTGCCGGAGAGCTTGCCGCATGAGCCGCCCGATCGTCGTCATACCGGCCTGCACCAAGCTAATCGACGGCGACGTGTATGATGCCGTCGGCCGCAAATACGCAGCGGCGATCGCCGAGGTTGCCGAGTGCCAGCCGCTGGTCGTTCCGGTCGGCCCCGGCATGGCGGACCTTGGCTCCGTTCTCGAAATTGCCGATGCCATCCTCTTGTCTGGCAGCCGCTCAAATGTCGCGCCGGAGCATTATGGTGAGGAGGTCACGGTCAACCCCGACCGGCTCGATCCGTTGCGCGACGCTTTCACGCTGCCGCTCATCAGGGCCGCTGTCAAAACCAAGAAGCCGCTTTTCGCCATCTGCCGCGGCTGTCAGGAGCTGAACGTGGCCCTTGGCGGCAGCCTGCACCAGTCAGTTCACGACGTGGACGGGCACAAGGACCACCGCGCCAGGCCCGACGTTCCGCTCGAAGAGGCCTACGGCCCCATCCACCCGGTGTTCTTGCGCGGCAAGCTGCGCGATTGGATCGGAAGCGACCAGATCATGGTCAACTCGCTGCACTGGCAAGGCATCGCGCGCCTTGCCAACGGGCTGAAGCCTGAGGCTTTCGCGGAGGATGGCTTGATCGAGGCCGTGCGCGGGCCTGACGACGGGGCCTTCTGCCTTGGCGTACAATGGCACCCCGAATGGAGCGCGAAATCGAACGCCGTCTCGACATCGCTGTTCCGCCGCTTCGGTCAGGCTGCGAAGGCGAACCAGCATGAGTGACGCACCGCTCGCCATTGATGAGGCGCGAGCTCTTGGCGCGCGGGGTCGCGTGAGGTAGCCATGACTTCCCTTGCGCATTTCGAGAGTGTGGCTAGCGCCATTGATCTGCCGGATCTGGCAGTGATCGATGGCCGGCTTGAGCCGAGTGTCACCGACTGCACTTTCGACAATGTGACGCCGCGCAACGGCACCGTGATCAACCGGGTCGCCGAGTGCGATGCCGGCGATGTTGATCTCGCGGTGGCGGCGGCGCGGCGCGCGTTCGAGGACGGACGCTGGCGTAGCCTTCACTATCGCGAGAAGAAGCGCACCCTCTTTACGCTTGCCGAGCTTATCGAGCGCGATGCCGAGACGCTCGCCGTGCTCGAGAGCCTCGATGTTGGCAAGCCGATCAAGGACTCGCTCAGCATCGACATTCCCCAGTCGGTGCGCACGCTGCGCTACTACGCCGAGGCCCTCGACAAGGTCTATGGCGAGGTCGGGCCGGAGACGAGCGATCGCTTCTCCTTTGCCGTGCACGAGCCACTCGGCGTGGTTGGCGCCATCGTGCCGTGGAATTTCCCGCTGCTCATGGCGATGTGGAAAGTCGCGCCTGCGCTTGCCATGGGTAACTCGGTCGTGCTCAAGCCTGCCGAGCAGTCGCCGCTCACCGCGCTTAAGCTCGGGCAATTGGCGCTAGAAGCCGGCCTGCCGGCCGGCGTGCTGAATGTCGTTCCCAGCTTTGGTCCGACGGCAGGCAAGGCGCTCGCTCTGCACATGGACGTCGACATGATCGCCTTCACCGGTTCTGCCGCGGTGGGCCCTCTGCTGATGCAATATGCGGGGCAGAGCAACTTGAAGCGAGTGAGTCTCGAGCTCGGCGGCAAATCTCCTCACATCGTGTTCGCCGACTGCCAGGATCTCAACGCCGCGGCCTTCCATGCCGCATGGGGCATATTCTTCAATCAGGGCGAGGTGTGCACCGCCGCCTCGCGGCTGCTCGTGCATGAGAGCATCGCCGATGTCTTCGTCGACAAGCTCCTCATGATTGCGAAGCGCATCGTGTCCGGTGACCCGCTCGAGCCAACCACCAGCTTCGGCGCCATGGTCTCGGCCGAGCAGATGCAGACGGCTTTGCGCTATATCGATGGCGCCACCCACGATGGCGCAGCGCTTAGGCTTGGCGGCAAACGCGCCCGCGTCGACAGCGGCGGCTTCTTTGTCGAGCCGACGGTGTTCGACAAGGTGGCGCCTCACGCGGCGCTGGCGCGCGAGGAGGTATTTGGGCCGGTGCTGGCGGTGACCAGCTTCACCGAGCCCGATGAAGCAATCCGCCTTGCCAACGGAACGGTCTATGGGCTTGCAGCCGGGCTATGGACGCGCGATGTCAGCCTCGCCCATCGCGCCGCGCGGGAGATCAAGGCTGGGCTGGTCTGGGTCAATGGCTGGGACGCGTGCGATATCACCATGCCGTTCGGCGGCTTTAAGCAATCCGGCTTCGGCCGCGACCGCTCGTTGCACGCCCTACATAAATATGCCGACCTAAAATCGGTATCGATCACGATACGCTGACGAGTTTCACCCATGAACATGATCTTCAAAAAATATCCAGCCGCTGCCCTGATCGACGGGGAGTGGGTCACCTCGGCCAAGACATTTCCTGTCACCGACCCGGCGACGGGGGAGGAGGTGGCGACAGTTCCCGACCTCGGGGCCAACGACGCTGCCCGCGCCATCGATGCCGCAGCTCGCGCGCTGCCGGCCTGGTCCGCCAAGACCGCAAAGGAGCGGGCTGCCATCCTCAGGCGCTGGTTCGACCTCATCACGGCCGAGATGGAAAGCCTCGCACGGCTGATGACCACCGAGCAAGGCAAGCCGCTTGCCGAGGCTCGCGCCGAGGTGGCATACGGCGCAGCCTTCATCGAGTGGTTTGGCGAGGAGGGCAAGCGCGCCTATGGGCGCACCATCCCGACCACCGTCGCCTCCAAGCGCTATCTCACCATTAAGCAGCCGATCGGCGTATGCGCCGCTATCACGCCGTGGAATTTTCCCATCGCCATGATCACGCGGAAGGTGGGGCCTGCGCTCGCCGCCGGCTGCACCATCGTGGTCAAGCCTGCGGAGGAGACGCCGCTCTGCGCGCTCGCGATTGCCAAGCTCGGGCAGGATGCAGGGCTACCCGCGGGCGTGCTCAACATTGTCACCACGAAGGATGCGCCCGCTATCGGCAAGGTGTTTTGCGACGACGCGCGGGTGCGCAAGCTTACTTTCACCGGCTCGACGGAGGTCGGTAAGATCTTGTACCGGCAATGCGCCGGCACGGTGAAGAAGCTCACGCTCGAGCTTGGCGGAAACGCGCCGGTGGTCGTGTTTGACGACGCGGATCTCGACCAGGCGGTGGCCGGCGCCATGGCCTCGAAGTTTCGCAACGCCGGGCAGACTTGCGTCTGCGCGAACCGCATCTTGGTTCAATCAGGAATCTACGACCGGTTCGCAGACGCATTGGTTGCGGCGGTGAAGAAACTCAAAGTGGGATCAGGGCTTGAGGCCGGCGTCACCATCGGCCCGCTCATCACCGGCGACGCAGTTGCCAAGGTCGAAAAACTTGTCGACGACGCCGTCAATAAGGGCGCGAAGGTCTTGGTCGGAGGCGGTCTCGATAAAGCGGGCCCGCTGTTCTACCAGCCGTCCGTGGTGAGCGGCGTGACTGCCGATATGGAAATAGTACGCGAGGAGATCTTCGGCCCAGTGGCCGCGCTCGTGCGCTTCAACACCGAGGCCGACGCGATCAGGGTCGCGAACGATACGCCGTTCGGGCTCGCCGCCTATTTGTTCAGCCAGAACCTGAGCCGAGCTTGGCGGGTTGCCGAGAAACTCGATGCCGGCATGGTCGGCGTCAACGAGGGTATCTTCTCGAACGAGGTCGTACCTTTTGGCGGCGTCAAGGAATCAGGAATCGGCCGCGAGGGCGCATCCGAAGGTTTGGATGAGTATCTCCAGGTCAAATACATCTGCCTCGGTGCGATTGATGCCTAATCGATCACACTCGGCGGAAACCGCCTATGGAATGAGCTTGTCCGCAATGGCCGCAGACCACCATACTTCATTGCGCTTACGACTATAGGAGCTTAGCCAAGCACAGGGGAGACTTGAGTATAACCAGGCGCACCAAATCCTTTACCACCTCGCGACGCTCACTTCTGAGCTTCCATATCCTGCTTGCCAACGGTCGGCTGATGCGGGTCTCGCGCTCTAACCGCTCGCGCTGGGATCAGGACCAATTCGGCTTTGGCGAGAAGGTTTGGGTGAGTTGGGCCGGATCGAGCCCAATCGTGCTCCAATCCTGACGCCGCACACGGAAGCAAAGGTCGACATGGCAACATCAGCCGAGCTTCATGAGCGGAGGGTTGCAGCCGTTCCGCGCGGCGTCGCCCACGCGACCGGTATCTACGCCAAGCGCGCCAAGAATGCCGAGATCTGGAGCGAGGAGGGCAAGCGCTATATCGACTTCGCCTCCGGCATCGCCGTGGTCAATACCGGCCATCTTCATCCGAAGGTGATCGCCGCCGTCGAGGAGCAGCTCAAGGCGTTCAGCCACGCCTGCTTCCAGGTCACGCCCTATGAAAACTATGTGCGCCTGGCAGAGCGGCTGAACGCGATTGCGCCCGTAGCGAGCCCTGCCAAGACC
>DASSLP010000095.1:0-39966 GCA_035689365.1 Methyloceanibacter sp. | reverse complement strand
GCAGGGCAGGGGTGCGGCGGTGTCTTTCTTCGTGCTCGATGCCTGCCGCGACAATCCGCTCGCCGCGGCCGGCGTGAGGAGCATCGGAGGAACGCGAGGACTGACCCGGATGGATACTCCCAAGGGTGTGTTTGTCCTGTTCTCCGCCGGGCTTGGGCAGACCGCGTTGGATCGCCTCGGCGACGACGACCCAAACCCGAATTCTGTCTTCACGCGGAGCCTCGTGCCGCTCCTCAAAGCGCCGGGCATGACTCACGTCGCATTGGCAAAGCGCGTGCAGCGCGACGTCGACGAGCTTGCCGCGACTGTTCACCACGCCCAGCAGCCGGCCTATTACGACCAGATTATCGGCGAGATCGTGAGAGAGTGAGGCGCAAATCTTGCGACTCCGGACCGCACTAAGATCGACCTCGCGGTCGCGGCGGCGCCGGCTCCCGTGCCTCCGCCGCCTCGAGGAGCGGACACCGGTGCTTTCGCTTATCAAGGACAATTCGGATCCGATAATTTCATCACCGGCCAGTTTCAGCGTCTCGACGCAACCTCCTGGCTCGAGGTCAATCACGAATCGGGGGCGAACCGAGACAACCGCTTCAGCTTCGTGGAGAAGAGCCGACGCGGAGGCCTGATCGAGCTGTTCGACGACACGCACGAGATGTGGATCAGGCTCGACATGAATTCGCGCCACATCTTCTGGAGCCACGACAAGAAGACCTGGAACTACATCTACAACATCAGGGCGGCCAAATAGGCCGCGGCGAGCTTCGGCGAAGACAGGCGACTTAGCGGTTGGAGAAATGGGGCTTGCGCTTCTCGATGAAGGCGAGCATCCCCTCCTTCTGGTCCTCAGTTGCGAACAGCGAATAGAACTGGCCGCGCTCGAACCGGGTGCCTTCCGCGAGCGTCGTAGCAAAGCCGCGATTGATCGCCTCCTTGATCATCATCACCGCGTGCTGTGAGAGGTTGGCAATCTTGTCGGCGACCTTCATCGCCTCATCCATCAGTTCAGCTGCCGGAACCACTCGGCTCACGAGGCCCGAGCGCTCGGCCTCGTCGGCATGCATGTGCCGGCCTGTGAGGCAAAGCTCCATAGCCTTGGCCTTGCCGACGGCGCGGGTGAGCCGCTGGGTGCCCCCATTGCCCGGCATGATGCCGAGATTGATTTCCGGCTGGCCGAACACGGAGGTGTCGGCGGCAAGAATGATGTCGCAAGCCATGGCGAGTTCGCAGCCGCCGCCAAGCGCATAGCCGGCCACCGCCGCGATGATCGGCTTGCGGCAGCTCGAGATGCGATCGAAGGGCGCAAGAAAATCGCTGCCATAGGCCTCGACGAAGGTCTTCTTGTGCATCTCCTTGATGTCGACGCCAGCGGCAAACGCCTTCTCGTTGCCGGTGATGACGATGCAGCCGATGGAAGGATCTGCCTCGAAGGCGTCGAGCGCGCGGTTGACCTCGCTGATGAGTTGGGTGTTGAGCGCATTCAGCGAATGCGGACGATTGAGCGTGATGACGCCGACCTTGCCTTTGGTCGACACGATGATCGTCTGGAAGGCGCCGTCTGCCTTATTTGCTGCCTCTGGTTCCCTGAGGGTAAAGACGTTCAAGAACATGTGGTTTTGGTCCCCTAGCGTTGACAGGCTGGACAATAAAAGGTGGAGCGTCCTCCCTGGACGATGCGCTGCACCATGCCGCTGCAGCCTTTTGTCTGGCATTTCTTTCCTTCGCGGCCATAGACCTTGAATCTGTGCTGGAAGTCGCCGAGCGATCCGTCGGTGCGCTTGTAGTCGCGGAGCGATGAGCCGCCGTTCTTGATCGCCTCTTCGAGCACCGCCTTGACCGCGGCAACGAGAGCCGCCGTCTTCGGCGTCGGCTTACCTGATTTCGTTGCAAGCGAGGCAGCTAGGCGGAGCGGCGAGATGCGGGCTTTGAATAGAGCCTCGCAGACATAGATGTTGCCGAGTCCGGCAATCAGCCTTTGATCGACAAGGGCGGCCTTAATCGAGGTCGCCTTGCCTTTGAGCTTCTGCGCGAGCCATTCCGGCGTGAAGCTTTTGCTCAGCGGCTCGATGCCGAGTCCTTTGAACAGAGCGTGGCTCTCTAGCCTCTCGGCGGGAACAAGATCCATCAGGCCGAAGCGGCGCGTGTCGCTGTAGCGGACCGCAGTGCCGTCGCCGAGATGGAACACGATATGCTCATGCTTTGGAGCGTCGGCGATCGGGTGCGCGAAGCGCCCCGGCGCGCTCACCTCGCCGTTGGCGCGGTCGATCGAGAAGCGACCGGTCATGCCGAGATGCATCACCAGCACCTCGCCGTCGTCCAACCGTGCGAGCAGATATTTGGCGCGACGGTCGAGCGCCTCGACCTTTCGCCCTGACAACCTCTCGGCGAAATGCTTCGGCAGCGGAAAGCGCAGATCTGGGCGGCGCTGCTCGACCCGCACGAATGCGTTACCGACGAGAATCGGCTCAAGCCCCCGGCGCACCGTCTCCACCTCAGGAAGCTCCGGCATCCAACCTTCTATACTGCGATGCGGAATAGGCTCCGTTGCGGCGCAACAATAGCCTGATCTTAGGCCTTGCGCTATTGTCCGCGCGCCATGCGCGAGGACCTTGACTCACCGCCGACCGCCAAGCCCGAGACGAGCTTCGGCTACGCCCGGGTGGCCGAGGACGCAAGACAAGGCCTTGTAAACGAGATTTTCGCCAAGGTCGCGCGCCGATATGACCTGATGAACGATCTCATGTCAGGCGGCCTGCACCGGTTGTGGAAAAGCGAGCTTCTCACTTGGCTTGGGCCGCCGAAAAGCGCCGTCCCATACGCTCTTTTGGATGTCGCCGGAGGCACCGGAGATGTCGCGTTCCGCTTCCTGGAAGCTGCGGGCAAGGGAGCGTCGGCCGTGATCTGCGACATCAGCGCCGAGATGATCGAGGTCGGCCGCACGCGGGTCCCGGAGGGAGAGGATCGCGCATGCTTCGTCCGTGCCAATGCCGAGGCTTTGCCCTTTGCGTGCGCGCGCTTCGATGCCTATACGATCGCCTTCGGCATTCGCAACGTCACGCATATAGAGCCGGCGCTTGCCGAAGCCTTCCGCGTGCTTAAGCCCGGCGGAAGATTTCTGTGTCTCGAATTTTCGAGCGTCGAGGTGCCGATGCTCGACAAGCTTTACGACGCTTATTCCTTCAACGCGATCCCCGCGCTCGGCGCGCTCGTCGCGGGCGACAGCGCCTCTTATCGCTATCTGGTCGAGAGCATCCGCCGCTTCCCCGATCAGAAAACCTTCATGGGCCTGATCGAGAATGCAGGCTTCGAGCGAGTGCGCTACCGCAATCTCACCGGCGGCATCGCGGCGATCCACTCCGCCTGGCGACTTTAGATGAGGCTGTAAATTGAGCGCGATTGGAAACATGGCGCGGTTGACCAAGGCGGGCGCCGTCATCGCCTGGTCGGGCGCGCGCGTTCTGCCGGACGATGCGCAGTTGCCCGGACCGCTTGCACTGTTTGCCCGCGCCACCGCGCCGCTACGTAAGAATGGTGCAGGAGAGGACGCCGGCAACGAGACCAAGCTCTCAGAGGCGCTGACCTCGCTCGGTCCCTCCTACATTAAGCTTGGCCAGTTCCTCGCCACGCGCGACGACATCATCGGGCGAGAACTTGCCAGCGACCTTTCGACCTTGCAGGACCGCCTGCCGCCCTTCTCGCAGGCTGAGGCGAAGCTCGCGGTCGAGGAAGCGCTCGGCGCGCCGACCGACAAGCTGTTCGCCGAGTTTGGGGCGCCCATCGCCGCGGCCTCGATCGCGCAAGTTCACAAGGCAAAGGTGCGGGAGCCCGATGGCACGTTGAAGCCTGTGGCGGTAAAGGTCCTTCGGCCGCGCATCGAGCAGCGTTTCAGGCGCGACCTCGATAGTTACTTCTTCGCGGCGCGCATGGTCGAGCGGCTGCATCCGCCAGCACGCCGGCTGAGACCTGTCGCCGTCGTCGATACGCTCGCGAAGTCCGTCGCCATCGAGATGGACCTCCGCATGGAGGCCGCCGCCATTTCCGAGATGGCGCAGAATTCTAAGAACGATGAGGGCTTCCGCGTGCCGCAAGTCGATTGGACGCGGAGCGCGCGCCGCGTGCTTACGCTCGAATGGATCGATGGCATTCCGATCTCGGACCACGCCGCCTTGCGCGCCGCAGGCTATGACCTGAAGGAGCTCGGTGCGCGGTTGATGCAGACCTTCCTGCGCCACGCCATGCGCGACGGCTTCTTCCATGCCGACATGCATCCCGGGAATTTGTTCATCGACGACGAGGGCCGCATCGTCGCCGTCGATTTCGGCATCATGGGGCGGCTCGGCTTCAAGGAGCGGCGCTTCCTCGCCGAGATTCTCTATGGATTCCTGACGCGGAACTATACGCGCGTAGCGGAGGTGCATTTCGAGGCGGGCTACGTGCCGCGCAAGCACTCGGTCGCGCAGTTCGCCCAAGCCTTGCGCGCGATCGGCGAGCCGATCCTGGACCGGCCAGCGAACGAGATCTCGATGGCTCAGCTGCTCGGTCAGCTCTTCCAATATACTGAGGTGTTCGACATGCAGACGCGGCCCGAGCTCCTGCTTCTGCAAAAGACCATGGTTGTGGTCGAGGGTGTAGGCCGGAGCCTGGACCCCACGCTCAACATCTGGGTGGTATCTGAGCCTGTGGTGAAGGAGTGGATGGAGCAGCAGCTTGGGGCAGGCGCGCGCATTGAGGCGGCGGCTGAGGGAGCCGCGACGGTGACCCGTTTCGTCGGCGAGATCCCCAAATTTCTCGGCCAAGCGGAGCGGACTGCAGATGCGCTGGTAGCAATGATCGAGGAGGGGGTGCGGCTCGACGATCATACCGTGGAGCGGCTGGCCGAGGCGCAAGCCGAGCGAAACCGTATGAGCCGCCTTGGCATCTGGATCTGCGCCGCCGCCCTCGTCCTCATCGCGCTTGCGCTGCTCTTTTGAATGTTGACCGTTAACCCCATTTTCTTGTCATTGCCCGGCTTGACCGGGCAATCCAGTAACGACGGCACCGAGCTGTTGCTAAAGTCGACGTTACCGGATGCCCCGCTTTGGCGGGCATGACTGCGGAGTAGTGAGCGTGCAAGGAAAGCGCATTCTCCTGATCGTCGGCGGCGGCGTCGCCGCCTATAAGAGCCTCGAGTTTGTGCGCCGCCTGAAGGAGCGGGGCGCTTCGGTGCGCGCGATCCTGACCAAGGGCGGCGCGGAGTTCGTCACGCCGCTCTCGCTGTCGGTGCTCACCGAGGAGAAAGCGTTGACCGATCTGTTCGACCTCAAGGACGAGGCGGAGATCGGGCATATTCGCCTGTCGCGCGAGGCGGACCTTGTCGTAGTTGCGCCTGCCACTGCCGATCTGCTTGCCAAGATGGCGCATGGGCTTGCCGACGACCTCGCTACCGCCGTGTTGCTCGCCACCGACAAACAAGTGCTGGCGGTCCCTGCCATGAATGTGCGTATGTGGGAGCACCCCGCCACGCGCCGCAATATGGCGACGCTCCGTGCCGACGGCATCGCCTTTGTTGGCCCCGAGGAGGGCGAGATGGCTTGCGGCGAATATGGACTTGGCCGCATGGCCGAGCCTGAAGCGATCCTCGCAGCGATCGAGCGGTTTTTTGGCGAGAAGCCTGTAGCCACGCCGCTCCGCGCGCGCGGCACGCCGCTGCATGGGCGCAAGGTACTCATCACCTCGGGCCCGACGCAGGAGCCGATCGACCCTGTGCGCTACATCGCCAACCGCTCGTCTGGCAAACAGGGTCATGCGCTGGCCCGAGCCGCTGCTGAGCTCGGCGCCGAGGTCACGCTGGTAAGCGGGCCCGTGACGCTTCCCGATCCGGAGGGCGTGAAGGTGGTGAGGGTGGATACCGCGCATGAGATGCTGGCTGCCACTCTCGCGGCGCTGCCCGCCGACATTGCCATCTGCGCGGCGGCCGTTGCTGACTGGCGCGCCGCAGACGAGGCGCTGCAGAAATTGAAGAAGCAACCCGATGGCAGCGGGCCTTCGCTGAAGCTCGCGGCCAATCCCGACATTCTCGCCACCATCGCCAAGCCCGGCGAAAACCGTCCGCGGCTCGTCGTCGGCTTTGCCGCCGAGACCGAGAACCTTATCGAGAATGCGAAAGGAAAACGCTTGTGCAAAGGAGCCGACTGGATCGTCGCCAACGATGTCTGGCCAGGCACCGGCGCCATGGGCGGCGATCGCACGCAAGTTCATCTCATCACGTCGGCGGGTGTCGAGGACTGGCCGCCGATGAGCAAGGACGAGATGGCCGCGCGGCTGCTTGCTCGCGCCGCCGATGCGCTATCGCAGATTCGCTCGGCCGCTGAATGAGTGAAACGCGGCCGCGCAGCGTCACGGTCCGCGTCCGGCGCTTGCCTCACGGGCAAGGCCTGGGACTCCCCTCTTATCACTCCAAGCACGCAGCGGGACTCGATGTGGTCGCTGCCGTGAACGAGCCGGTCGAGCTTGCTCCGGGAGCGCGCGCCCTCCTTCCGACAGGGTTCGTGATCGAACTTCCGCAAGGCTATGAGGCGCAAGTCCGCCCGCGCTCAGGACTTGCGCTGAAGCGGGGGGTGACGCTGCTCAACAGTCCCGGCACCATCGATGCGGACTATCGCGGCGAAGTCATGGTGCTTCTGATCAATCACGGTAGCGAGAAGTTCACCATCAGCCGCGGTGATCGCATCGCCCAACTCGTGATCGCGCCGGTGAGCCATGCCGAGATCGTTGCCGTGGAGACCCTTGGCGCGACCGAGCGCGGTCCCGGCGGCTTCGGCTCTACTGGCTCTTGACGCATGGCCTCACTGGCAGTGTGGGGGGCGATGGCATAAGTTCCGGTCATGCTCACCCCTGAGGAGGTCCTGCGCTATAAGCGCCAGCTCGTGCTGAAGGAGATCGGCGGCGAGGGCCAGCAGAAGCTGAAAGCCGCGCGCGTTCTCGCGGTGGGAGCCGGCGGCATTGGCTCTCCGCTGATGCTCTATCTCGCAGCGGCGGGTGTCGGCAAGATCGGCATCATCGACGACGACCGCGTCAGCCTCGATAATCTCCAACGCCAAATTGCCCACGACACCAAGAGCGTGGGCAAGGCCAAGACCAGGAGCGCGGCCGCGACCATCGAACGGCTCAATCCTCATGTGGAGATGCGCCTCTACACCACGCGGCTCATGCCCGAAAACGCAATCGACATCGTGCGCGGCTTCGATATCGTTGTGGATGGCTCCGACAATTTCGCTACGCGCTATCTCGTCAACGACGCCTGTTATTTCGCGAGAGTACCGCTGGTCTTTGCCGCAGTCGGACCGTTCGACGGGCACCTCACCTCCTTCCGCGCCTTCGAGAAGGACTCACAAGGCAATTCGCGGCCCTCCTACCGCTGCCTGTTTCCCGAGCCGCCGCCGGAAGGCACGGTGCCGCCTTGCTCCGAGACCGGCATCCTTGGGGCTGTCTCGGGCGTCATCGGCACACTTGCCGCGGTCGAGGTGGTGAAGGAGCTACTAGGCTTGGGCGAGGGGCTTGTCGGGAGGCTGCTTCTCTACGATGCGCTGCAGGCGCGTTTCACGACGGTGGCTTATACCTGGGATCCCGAGAATCCGCTGAATGGCAGGGACCCGCGCTTCCATGACCTGTCGCATCACCGCAAATTCGTGGCGGAGGCGGGCGGATAACACCCGGCACAAGATCGGGCAAGACGCGTTAGTAAGCATGCCCAATCGATGCCACAGGCGAGATCGCAAGGGGGCACTAGTTCATCGATACCAATGGGGGCAACTATGAAGCTATATGCATCCATTGCGGCCATCGCCTTTACTGTGTTCCTCTGCGGCTGCTCCGGGGACCAGCCCGCGGCGCAGGCGGGACCAGCGGGCCCTCAAGGCCCGCGAGGACCGCAAGGACCACAAGGCGAGAAGGGCGAGCAGGGGACGCCTGGCAATGCAGGCATCAGGACGGTAAGCGACCCGTGCCCCAAGCGCTGCACGCTGACCTGCTCGGAAAACGAGCGCGTGCTGAATGCCTATGTGGTGAAGGGCGCGGGAACTGTCATGCATACGAGCGAGCAGTCGGTTGATTTCGACACACGTCGCCAGGGCGGGGCCGGGCCGGCGCTTATCTTCTGCATCCCCAAATGAACCAGCTGCGAAGCGAGACCATCACCACGCGTTGCGCGATCGCCGGCGGTGGACCAGCCGGGATGATGCTCGGCTTCCTCCTCGCCCGCTCAGGCGTCGACGTCCTGGTGCTCGAGAAGCATGCCGATTTCCTGCGCGACTTCCGCGGCGACACCATTCACCCCTCGACGCTCGAGGTGATGTACGAGCTCGGGCTGCTCGAAGAATTCCTCAAGAGGCCGCATCAAGAGGTCAATGAATTGCGGGGCCTCATTGGGGACGATCTCGTCGTCCTTGCCGACCTCAAGCATCTGCCGACCCACTGCAAGTTCGTCGCGCTGATGCCGCAATGGGACTTCATCGATTTTCTCGCCGATCATGCCAGGCGCTATCCGGGCTTCAGCTTGCGCATGCGCGCTGACGTGGACGAGCTGCTGTTCGAGGAGGACAAGGTCGTGGGCCTGAGGGCCAAGACCCCGGACGGCGATCTTGAAGTCCGGGCCGATCTCGTCGTCGGTGCCGACGGCCGGCATTCGACGGTACGCGAGCGCGCGGGGCTAGAGGTCGAGGATATCGGAGCGCCGATGGACGTGCTGTGGATGCGACTGTCCAAGCGGCTGGGGGATGGCGGACAACTCATGGGGCGCATTCTTCCCGGCCGGCTGTTCGTGATGATCGATCGCGGCGACTATTGGCAATGCGCATATGTGATTCCCAAGGGAGGTTTCGACGAGGTGCGACGCAAGGGGCTGGATGCGTTCCGCCGGTCGCTGGTTGAGATCAATCCTGCGCTTGGCGACCGGGTTCAGGAGATCGCCTCATGGGACGATATCAAGCTCCTCACGGTGGTCATCGACCGGTTGAAGCGCTGGTATCGTGACGGCCTCTTGTGCATTGGCGATGCAGCGCATGCCATGTCGCCAGTGGGCGGCATCGGCATCAACGTCGCCATCCAGGATGCCGTGGCTGCGGGAAACATTCTCGGGCCGGCCTTGCGCAAGGGCCCAGTGTCTGAGTCGATCCTGGCGGAGGTGTGGAAGCGCAGGGAATGGCCGACGCGCATGACGCAACGATTGCAGGTGATCGTTCAGAACGTGATCATCCGCAACGTGCTGCAAATGCAGAAGAAACCACGTGCACCGTTCCTCGTGAAATTGCTTAACTGGTTTCCGGCACTCCGCCGCATTCCGGGCCGGATCATCGGTATGGGCTTTAGGCCCGAGCACGTCCGCACGCCCGAGGCTGTTTAATACCCGCCGCCGCCGTAATAGCCGCCGCCGTGGTGGGCTGGTGCATGCTCTGGCGGGGGAGCGCCTTCCCCGACGGGATGATGTACCTCGCCTGAGGCTACGCACACGGCGTCAGACTTGCCTTTGATCAATGCGAGGATCTAAGGCGTTGGCGCAAGCTCGGCGACATCGACCTTGGCGAAATGGCCGAACGCGGCGAGCGCCTCGCGCGAGCGGCCGCCCCACACGCCATCGATACTGCCGGGATAGCAGCCGACGCGCTTGAGTTCGGTCTGCACCGCGAGCGCAAGCTCATGGGGCTTAAGCTCCACGGGAGAGGGTCCTGTCGGAGGCGTAGCAGCAGCTTCCGCCGGCTTGCCGTCGGCCGGCGCAGCCTCTGGCGGCGTCGCCTTTTCGGCAGGCTCTGCGGGCGCCGGCGCTGGAGCAGCGACCGAGGCTCCTTCGCCCTCTTTGGGCGTATCCGGCTTTCCGGCCGCTTCAGTGGGCGCAGCCTCCTTCGCCGCAGCAGGCTCGGTGACGATCTGGCGCGTCTTGACTTCTGAGGTATTTGTATCGGTAGCCGTCTTTTCGTCCGACACGGCTGCGCCAGGCTTCAACTCGATATTGCGAGGCAAATCGTCGGCCGCAGCCGCGGCCTCTGCGCTCAGGCCCAGCAAAATCAGTCCCAAGGTAAGGACGGGGGAAAGTGTGGTCCATCGGGACATGGCTCTGTCTCCTCTGGCTCGGCACTGACGGTAGGCTAGCAGAAATCAGATGTCAGAAATTAGAAATTCCAGATCCCATCTCTGGCCTCTGTTCCCTTGGTCAGAACATTGCCGGATGGACGCGGTCGGGCGGCGCGTGGCCGTCGAGGAAGGTCTTGATGTTGATGATAACCTTCTCGCCCATGTCGACGCGGCCCTCGAGAGTGGCGGAGCCCATATGCGGCAGCACCACCACCTTCTCGCTCTTGAGCAGCTTCGGATTGACTGCGGGCTCGTGTTCGAACACGTCGAGACCAGCGCCGGCAAGCTCCTCGTTCTCGATCATGCGGGCAAGCGCATTCTCGTCGATGACCTCGCCGCGTGCGGTGTTGACGATATAGGCCGATGGTTTCATCAGCGCGAGCCTGCGCGCCGAGAGCAGGTGATAGGTCGCCGGCGTATGCGGGCAGTTGATCGAGATGATGTCCATACGCGCAAGCATCTGGTCGAGGCTGTCCCAGTAGGTTGCCTCGAGTGCCTTCTCGATCTCGGGCGCTACGCGCCTGCGGTTGTGATAGTGGATCTGAAGGCCGAAGGCCTTGGCCCTCTTGGCGACGGCCTGGCCGACGCGCCCCATGCCGACGATGCCGAGCCGCTTGCCGAAGATGCGATGGCCGAGCATCCAGGTCGGGGACCAGCCATGCCACTCGCTGTTGCCGGCGCGGAGGATCGCGGCGCCTTCGGTCAGTCGGCGCGGCACGGCAATGATCAGCGCCATGGTCATGTCGGCGGTATCCTCGGTCAGGACGCCGGGCGTGTTGGTGACGAGGATCGAACGGTTCCGCGCCGTTTCGAGGTCGATATTGTCGACGCCGGTGCCGAACTGCGCGATCAGCTTGAGGTTGGGACCTGCTTGGCTCAGCACGCCTCGGTCGATACGGTCAGTGACGGTCGGCACCAGCACATTGGCGGTTTTTGCCGCTTCGATCAGCTCCTCGCGCGAGAACGGCTTGTCGTCGAGATTGAGCCGTGCATCGAAAAGCTCGCGTAAGCGCGTCTCGACGACGTCAGGCAGCTTGCGGGTGACGATAACGATTGGGCGTTCAGCCATTCGCGTTAAGCCAAGGGTGGGTCGGGGCGGGGGCCACCCCGCGGGAGTTAAGTGATTTTTGCTCGTTGCGGGCCATTCTCTAACAGAACCGGCTTTGCGAGATAAAGCGTGATCTTGGCTTAGGCCACGATCCGTTCACTTTTCTGGTCCATCCAAAGTGCGCCGATTCGGAGGCCACGCCTCCCGGCCGGGGGAGCGCATCAAGCGGGGGTGGGACGGTGCCGCAGCGGGTGTTGATTGGGGTTGTGATCGCGTTGGGGCTTAGCCTCACGGCGCATAGTGCGGCAAAGGCTGCCGACGACAACGTCAAACAGGCCGCGGTCGAGGGCGCCAAGAGCGCGCTGCCGGTGCCTCGCTTTGTCAGCCTCAAGTCAGACAAGGTGAACGTGCGCAAAGGGCCGAGCACAGATCAATCGATCGTGTGGGTGTTCTCGCGCGCGGGACTCCCGGTCGAGGTGATCGCCGAATCCGATAATTGGCGGCGCGTGCGCGACAGCGAAGGAGCCGACGGCTGGGTGTTCCATAGCCTGTTGAGCGCGCGGCGCACCGTGCTCGTCACACCCTGGTCCAAGGACGGCTCGACCGTTCCGCTTTATTCCTCGCGCTCGACCAGCTCCCGCGCGGTTGCCCAGCTCCAGGCCGGCGTGCTCGGCAATGTCGTGACATGTGACGGAAGCTGGTGCGAGCTCTCGGTCGATGACTATTCAGGCTACGCTCAACAAGACCAGCTCTGGGGCGTCTATCGCGGCGAAGAGATTAAATAGCTGCGCCCGTTGTTAGCTGGTGGACTTGTCCACTAGCCTGACCAGCACGTCGACGCGGGAGATTGCCATGCCGTCCGGCGCTTCGGGCAAGCCCTCGATCTTGATCGCACCAGTCTCAATGTCCATAAGCTGGCCGGTGTGCTCGCAGAAGAAGTGGTAATGGTTCGAGGTGTTGGTATCGAAATAGGTCTTGGCGCCCTCGACGGCGACCTCGCGCAGGAGTCCAGCCTCAGTGAATTGGTGCAGCGTATTGTAGACGGTGGCGAGCGACACCGGCACTTTGCGCGCTAAAGCCTCCTCATGCAGAGCCTCGGCCGTAACGTGACGGTCGCCATTGGCAAACAGGAGGTGCGCGAGTGCGAGACGCTGCTGCGTGGGTCTGAGACCCGCGCCGCGCAACAGCTTGGCGATGTCTCCACGCGGCTTTTCTGAGGGCGATCTTGGCCTATGCATCTCGTTTATCGGAGGGGTTCGGTTTCGAGCGAAATATAGGATGAAAGCCTCGCCTACCGCAATGTTGAGCCTGCCGCGCGCTTGGCAAAAGAGACGGGGATCGAACGCCCAAAATCGGCCATGCGGTTGCTTCCGGGCGCGGGGTCCCGCTCTTTTGAAGGACCTTGGTCTGTGTTAGGAAACCCCCGAATTCGGCAAGCGTTGATAGCCAGGGAGAAAGCGGAACATCCAATGACTGAGCGGCGGGAGCAATTCGAGTATGACGACCTGCTCGCGTGCGCGCGTGGGGAGTTGTTCGGCCCCGGCAATGCGCAGCTTCCGCTGCCGCCCATGCTCATGTTCGACCGCATTTCGGAAGTGAAGGAGGAGGGTGGCGAGCATGGTTATGGGCGCATCGTGGCTGAGCTCGACGTGAAACCAGACCTGTGGTTCTTCCCCTGCCATTTCAAAGGCGACCCCGTCATGCCGGGCTGCCTAGGCCTCGATGCGCTGTGGCAGTTGCTCGGCTTCTTCCTCGGCTGGCTCGGCGCGCCGGGAAGGGGGCGCGCTTTGAGCGTCGGCGAGGTGAAGTTCTCCGGCATGGTGCTCCCCACGATGAAGAAGCTCGAATATATCGTCGAGCTCAAGCGCGTGATCAGGCGCAAATTCACCCTCGGCACCGGCGACGGCTGGTTGAAAGCCGATGGCGAGACCATCTATACGGCCAAGGATTTAAGGGTTGGCCTGTTCCAAGCGGGCGAAGCCGCACCTGCAAGTGTCTGACTTTAAGCGGCGGTGGTTCCCAAGGATTTTGACGCGATGAAGCGCGTGGTCGTAACCGGCATGGGGATCGTGTCCCCGATCGGCAACAGCGTCCAGGAGGTACTCGCCTCTTTGCGCGAGGCGAAGTCTGGCATTGTCAGGGCCGAGGACTATGCCGAGCTCGGCTTCCGCTGCCAGGTGCATGGCGCGCCCAAGCTCGACTGGAAAGAAATGCTCGACCGCAAGGTGCGCCGCTTCATGGGAGCTGGAGCCGCGTGGAACTACATCGCCATGGAGCAGGCGATCCGCGATGCCGGTCTTGAGGAGGATGACACCTCCAACGAGAGGACCGGCCTAATCATGGGCTCTGGCGGCCCCTCGACACGGGCGATCGTGCAAGCTGCCGACACCGCTCGCGAGAAGGGGCCGAAGAAGGTGGGCCCGTTCGAGGTGCCGAAGGCGATGTGCTCCACCAATTCCGCCACGCTCGCCACGCCGTATCACATTAAAGGCGTGAGCTACTCAATCTCATCCGCCTGCTCGACATCGGCGCATTGCATCGGCAACGGCGCCGAGCTGATCCAGCTCGGCAAGCAGGACATCGTCTTTGCCGGTGGCGGCGAGGAGCTCGACTGGACGCTATCGGTGCTGTTCGACGCCATGAACGCCATGTCGTCCGATTTCAACGACCAGCCTGAGCAGGCAAGCCGTCCTTATGACGTCGCCCGCGACGGCTTCGTCATTGCCGGCGGAGCGGGCGTGGTCGTGCTCGAGGAGCTCGAGCACGCCAAAGCGCGCGGCGCGCGGCTTTATGGCGAGCTGGTCGGCTACGGCGCGACCTCCGACGGCTACGACATGGTGCAACCATCTGGCGAGGGCGCCGCGCGCTGCATGCGCATGGCGATGCAGAACGGCAACGGCGAGGTCGACTACATCAACCCGCATGCGACTTCGACTCCGATTGGCGACATCAAGGAGATCGAGGCGATCCGCGACGTATTCGGCGACAAATGCCCGCCGATCAGCGCCACCAAGGCGCTCACCGGCCACTCGCTCGGCGCCGCCGGCGTGCATGAGGCGATCTATTCGCTCCTCATGATGAATAACGGCTTCATTTGTGAATCCGCCAATATCGAGACCATAGACCCCGCCTGTGCCGACATGCCGATCGCGCGCAAACGGCAGGATAACGTGGCTATTAACACAGTGATGTCGAACAGCTTCGGTTTCGGCGGGACTAACGCCACACTGGTGTTCCGCCGTGTGGATGGGTGAAGCAGGGGAGCTGACGGAGTTCGTCAATCCGTAACCAGAGTAGGCGCCATGGCAACAACAAATGGTATCGCTGAGCCTCGGCCGTTGATGGCGGGGAAGAGAGGGTTGGTGATGGGGGTCGCCAACGACCGCTCGATCGCTTGGGGGATCGCGCGGGTGCTGCATGGGCAAGGGGCGCAGCTTGCCTTCTCCTATCAAGGCGGCGCCTTCGGCCGCCGCGCCGTGCCGCTCGCCCAATCGATCGACGCCAAGATCATCGAGGAGGCCGACGTCGAGGATTTGAAGAGCGTTGAGCGTGTGTTCGAGATGATCCGCAAGAAATGGGGTTCGCTCGATTTCGTCGTGCACGCGCTCGCGTTCTCCGACCGCAACGAGCTTAAGGGCCGGTATTGCGACACCACGCGGGCGAATTTCGAGCACACCATGGTGATCTCGTGCTTCTCCTTCACCGAGGTCTCGAAGCTTGCCGCCGAGCTGATGCCCAATGGCGGCTCTCTGCTCACGCTCACCTATGGCGGATCGACGCGGGTGGTGCCCTGCTACAATATTATGGGCGTAGCCAAGGCGGCGCTCGAGGCTTCCGTGCGCTACCTCGCTTCAGACCTTGGGCCGCAAAACATCAGGGTGAATGCGCTCTCCGCAGGGCCGATGCGCACGCTCGCAGGCGCCGGTATCTCGGATGCGCGCACGCTGTTCCATTTCCAGCAGCGCCATGCGCCGATGCGCCGGTCGCCGACGCTCGATGAGGTCGGCGGCGCCGCGCTCTATCTCCTATCGGACCTGTCGGGAGCGGTCACGGGCGAAGTACATTTTGTCGATTGCGGCTACTCGACCATCGCCATGCCGAGCATCGGTGCGCTCAAGGTCATCGAGCAAATCGAGGAGGCCGAGACGCCTGTCGAGAAGGCGCCCCGCGAAGCCGCCCAATAGGCACGACCACGGCATGTGCATCTTGAGCTAACGCGCGGAAGCGATTGTGAAAATGAGGCGCGCAGCGCGCTTCTTCAAGTAAGTGGAGGAAGAAGGGCCATGGCCACCCATTTCATTGTCATCGCCTGCCTCATTGCCGAACCCCACACCTGCTCTGAGATCCAGGTGCCCGAGGCAGCCGTCGAGGATGTGATCAGTTGCAACCACCAGGCACGGCAGCTGTCGGAAAAATGGCAGGCCGATCACAAGGACCAGTATCTCGTCATCGCCACCAAATGCGTGAAGGCCGAGGATAACCCGGCCGCCAACGCTCCCGGCGGCGATAGCGGCAAGACTGGGGAATCAGCCGCTGCACCTAGCGGCGGCG
The DNA here is from genome assembly GCA_035689365.1 of Methyloceanibacter sp. Taxonomy (GTDB): domain Bacteria; phylum Pseudomonadota; class Alphaproteobacteria; order Rhizobiales; family Methyloligellaceae; genus Methyloceanibacter. The sequence continues at coordinate 24,266 of DASSLP010000095.1, read as the reverse complement.
AAGCGAACAAGCCTGCCGAACAAGGCAAGGGCGACACGCCACAACAGTGAGGGAGGCCTAAAGGCCCCCCTCAACATGTCAATCGGTGAACCCGATTTAGCTCGCGGCCGCTTCCGCCTTCTCGAACTCCTTGCCGGTCTTCTGGTCGACCACCTTCATCGATAGCCTGACCTTGCCGCGGTCGTCGAAACCGAGCAGCTTCACCCACACGATATCGCCTTCCTTGACCACATCGGTCACTTGCTTCGGCCGATGGTCAGCAAGCTGCGAGATGTGCACGAGCCCATCCTTGGCGCCGAAGAAATTCACAAAGGCGCCGAACTCCATCACCTTGACCACCTTGCCTTTGTAGATCTCGCCGACCTCTGGCTCAGAGGCGATTGACTTGATGCGGTTGATCGCGGCGCGGATCGATTCGGCGTTGGCCGAGGCGATCTTGACCGTGCCGTCATCGGAGATATCGATCTTGGCTCCGGATTCCGCCACGATCTCACGGATCACCGAGCCGCCAGAGCCGATCACCTCTCTGATCTTGTCGACCGGGATATGGATGGTCTCGATGCGTGGCGCATACTCGCCGAGCTCTGGCCGCGCCGTGTTGATGGCCTTGTTCATCTCGGCGAGGATATGCATGCGGCCTTCGCGCGCCTGGCTGAGCGCGACCTTCATGATCTCCTCAGTGATGCCTGTGATCTTTATGTCCATCTGGAGCGAGGTCACGCCCTCTGAGGTGCCTGCCACCTTGAAGTCCATGTCGCCGAGATGGTCCTCGTCGCCGAGGATGTCCGACAACACGGCGAAGCGTTCGGCTTCCTTGATGAGGCCCATGGCGATGCCGGCGACCGGACGCCTGATCGGGATGCCCGCATCCATCATGGCGAGAGAACAGCCGCACACCGTGGCCATCGAGGAAGAGCCGTTCGACTCGGTGATCTCCGAGACGAGGCGGATGGTGTAGGGGAAGCTTTCGCGATCTGGCAGCACTGGGTGGATGGCGCGCCAGGCAAGTTTGCCGTGGCCGATCTCGCGCCGGCCAGGTGAGCCGAGGCGTCCGACTTCGCCGACCGAGTAGGGCGGGAAGTTGTAGTGCAGCATGAAGGTCTCTTTGTAGGTGCCCTGGAGGGCATCGACATATTGCTCGTCCTCGCCGGTGCCGAGCGTGGCGACGGCAAGCGCCTGCGTCTCACCCCGAGTGAACAGTGCGCTTCCATGCGTGCGCGGAAGAATGCCAACCTCGCACACGATCGGGCGCACCGTCTGGAGGTCGCGGCCGTCGATGCGCCTTGAGCTCTGCAGGATGCTCGACCGCACCACTTCTTTCTCGGCCTCCTTGAAGGCACTTGCTACTTGCGGGGCTCTCGTCCCGTCGTCGTCCTCGGGAACCAGTGCAGCAACCACCTTCTGCTTGATGGCGGCGACGCGGTCATGGCGCTCCTGCTTGCCGGCGATGGCATAAGCCTCGCGAAGCTCGGCCTCGGTCAGCTCTCGCACGCGGGCGAGAAGCTCATTATCTTCCTTGATCTTGAGCTCCCAAGGCTCCTTCGCCGTGCGCTCGGCAAGTTTGACAATCGCATCAATCACCGGCTTGAAGTGCTGCTGGCCGTACATCACGGCGCCGAGCATCACTTCCTCGGGCAATTCCTTGGCCTCCGATTCGACCATCAGCACGGCGTCGCTGGTTCCGGCCACTACAAGATCGAGCGAGCTTTCGCTCATCTCATCAATCATCGGGTTCAGCACGTACTTGCCCTCGATATAGCCGACGCGCGCGCCGCCGATCGGGCCGAGGAAAGGAACGCCGGAAATGGTCAGAGCCGCGGAGGTTGCAACCATCGCTACGATGTCGGGATCGTTCTCGAGGTCGTGCGAGAGCACGGTGACGATGATTTGCGTCTCGTTCTTGAAGCCCGGAGCGAACAGCGGCCTGATCGGCCGGTCGATCAGCCGCGAGGTGAGGGTTTCCTTCTCGGTCGGGCGCCCCTCGCGCTTGAAATAGCCGCCGGGGATCTTTCCGGCGGCGAAGGTCTTTTCCTGGTAGTTCACGGTCAAAGGAAAGAAGTCGATGCCGGGTTTCTCTTCCTTGGCGGCAACGACGGTGGCGAGGACCGATGTCTCGCCATAAGTGGCGAGCACAGCGCCGTCAGCCTGGCGGGCGATGCGGCCGGTCTCGAGCCTGAGCGGGCGTCCCGCCCATTCGATTTCTACGGTTTGCTTATTCAACATGTGGTTGTGTCCCAATACGTGGGGAAGGATGGAGCCGCATCGTCAGCCCCCATGGCTAACGCGCTGCCAAGTTTAATCGTCGCAAGTCGAAACGCCGGAGGAGACGCCATGACGATGGCTGTCACCGGCGGATACCCAACCGGTTGATGAGCTTCTGGTACCGGTCTTCGTCTTTCGACTTGACGTAATCGAGCAGCCGGCGCCGCTGGCTCACCAGTTTGAGCAGGCCGCGCCGGGAATGGTTGTCCTTGGTATGCGTCTTGAAATGATCGGTGAGATTGGTGATGCGCTCCGTCAGGATAGCGACCTGAACCTCTGGAGAACCGGTATCGCCGGATTTGGTCGCATATTCCTTGACGAGCTCTTGCTTGCGCTCAGCGCTGATCGACATCGGATTGTCCTTGCTATTTAGAGGGTTTGGTCAGGGGCCGGGCCGGGATGTCGTCCAGCACGGTCGGCTCATATGCGCGGGCGAGCAAATGTGCCCATGCAATGGCGGCAATATAGGGATTATCTGCTCAGAGGCCAGTGGAATTTGCGGGAAATTTCTGGGGGATTCAGTACGGCAAATTGAAAATGCGCTTGGGCTTAAGCTCCCCTTCGCTCACTTCGCCTACGGCCACTAAAGTGCCGCGCGTCGTTGCGTAGACCGTGCCGGCAAGGATTGGTGCATCCCGTCCGCGCAGCAAAACCGACTGGCCCCGCCGGAGCCTGGCCGCATCGGCCGCGCTGATGACGAGCGCAGGAATGTCGCGAAGCGCGATCTCGACCGGCTCAAGCACCGCAAGGAGCGCCTCGCGATCTGAGGCGAGCCGTTCGAGCGTGGCAAGCGAAACAGCATTTTCTTCGCCAAAGAGACCGACACGGGTGCGGCGCAGGGCAGCCACATGGCCAAGGGTGCCGAGCGCCCTGCCGAGGTCCCGAGCAAGTGCCCGCACATAGGTGCCCTTGCCGCATTCGGCCTCGAGCACGCAATGGTCCTTGTCCGGGTGGGCGATGAGGGCTAACCGCGCAATCGACACGGATCGCGGCTCGAGCTCGAACTCTTCTTCATCGCGGGCAAGGTCGTAGGCACGGGCGCCATCGACCTTGAGGGCGGAGAAGCGCGGCGGCACTTGGTCGATTTCGCCGGTGAAGCGCGGCAGGATCGCCTCGATCTCAGAGCGCGAAGGCCTCGCAACGCTCTTCGCGACCTCCTTCCCTTCGGCGTCGTCTGTATCGGTCTCGATGCCGAAGCGGACCGTGAAGCGGTATGCCTTGCTGCCTTCGACCACGAATGGCACGGTCTTGGTCGCTTCGCCGAGCGCGATCGGAAGAACGCCGGTGGCGAGCGGATCTAGCGTGCCGGCGTGGCCAGCCTTCTCAGCGTCATAGAGCCGCTTCACTTGGGCCACGGCGCGTGTCGAATTAAAGCCTTGCGGCTTGTCAAAAATGAGCCAGCCGTGAACGGGTGAGCCTTTGCGCCGGCGCGCCATGGCCATTTCGCGCGTTAACCGTCGAGGTCGCGCGCGACCTTCGGCGAGGCGAGAAGCGCATCGATGCGGGAAGAAGCTTCGAACGATGTATCGACCTTGAACCTGAGCTCAGGCATGAACTTCATGCTGACCTTCTTCGCCAGCAGTCCACGTAGATAGCGCTTGTGCTTGTCGAGATGGGCGACAGCCTCATTTGCCTCGCCGCCGCCGAGCGGCAGCACATAGACCGTGGCGAGCTTGAGGTCCGGCGACATGCGCACCTCGGGCACTGTGAGCGAGTGGCGGCTCAGCACGTCGTCGACGATCTCGCCGCGCTGGAAGATGTCGGCAAGCGCATGGCGGATCATCTCACCCACCTTGAGCTGGCGTTGCGAGGGAGCCTTGGCGGATTGAGAGCGAGCCATGTTACTTGCCCTTATCGCTTGCGGCGGCGAGGTCGAACTCAAATTGGAGATATTTCTCGCCCGGTTCGCGCGCGCCTGCCGACACATAGAGCCGCTGCGCCGCTTGGTTGTCCAGATCCGTTCCGACCCATGCCTCGGCGACGCCATCCTTGTGGCATTGGGCGATCATGCGGTCCATGAGCCTGCGCCCGACGCCGCGATCCTGATCGGCCGCGGCCACATAGACATCGTAGATGTAGACGAGGTCACGCTGCTTCGTGAGCGAGGGAAAGCGGTAGGCCGAAACGAAACCCATGGGGCGTTTGCCTTCGAATGCTGCAAACACGTAAACATCCGGGTCCGCCAGCGCGCGCGCCAAATAGGCGAGCGAGGGTATTTCTGCACCGCGCCACTCAGGCTGCGGCAGCATTGCCACGATTGTTTGCATCCGCATAGCGTCGCCGGCACTCAGACGACGCACTTCGATTGGGGCGTCCATCATCCTTCAGCTTAAAGATATGCCGCTTATGCCAGCAGCTACAGCGTGCGCTGGACGTGCTCGACCTGGAAGCACTCGATGACGTCGCCGACCCGCATGTCCTGATAGCCTTCGAAGGCTATGCCGCACTCCTGCCCGGCAACCACCTCGCGCACCTCGTCCTTGAAGCGCTTCAGGGTGGAGAGCTTGCCTTCATGCACCACGACATTGTCGCGAATCAGCCGGACCTGGGCGCCGCGTTCGACCTTGCCCTCGGTGACGCGGCAGCCAGCCACTTTGCCCACCTTGGAGATGGTGAACACTTCGAGGATCTCGGCATTGCCCAGGAAGTTCTCGCGCACCGTCGGCGCGAGCAAGCCGGACATGGCCTGGCGCATCTCGTCGACGAGGTCGTAGATCACGGCGTAATAGCGGATCTCAACGCCGTCGCGTTCGGCCACCTCGCGGGCTTGCGTGTTTGCGCGCACGTTGAAGCCGAGTACGACCGCGCCTGATGTCGCAGCGAGCGACACGTCGGACTCGGTAATGCCGCCGACACCGGCATGAATAATGCGGGCCCTGACCTCGTCGGTACCGAGCTTGCCGAGCGCCGTTGTGATGGCTTCGACCGAGCCTTGCACGTCGCCTTTGACGAGGAGCGGGAATTCCTTGATGCCAGTTTCTTTCAACTGGTTCATCATCTGCTCGAGGCTGCCGCGTGCGCCCGCCACCGCGAGCCGCTTGCGCCGCTCGCGAGCGCGATAGTCGGTGATCTCTCTCGCGCGCGCTTCGTTCTCGACCACGGCGAACTGATCGCCCGCTTCAGGCGCTGAGTCGAAGCCGAGCACCTCGACGGGAACCGAGGGACCAGCCTCTTTTACGTGATCGCCGACATCGTTGATCAGCGCGCGCACCCGTCCCCAAGCCTGGCCTGCGACGATGAGGTCGCCGAGCTTGAGCGTGCCGCGCTGGATGAGCGCCGTGCCTACCGGTCCGCGTCCGCGCTCGAGCTTCGCCTCTACGATGACGCCCTCGGCGGGGCGGTCGGGATTGGCTGTCAGCTCGAGCACCTCGGCTTGCAGCAGGATCGCTTCGAGCAGCTTGTCGAGGCCGGTCTTCTTGAGCGCCGAGACCTCGATCTCGAGCGTCTCGCCGCCCAGGCTCTCTACCACGATCTCATGGCTCAAGAGCTCGGTGCGCACGCGTTGCGGATCGGCGCCCTGCTTGTCGATCTTGTTGATAGCCACGATCAGTGGAACATCCGCGGCCTTGGCGTGATTGATGGCTTCCACCGTCTGCGGCTTCACGCCGTCATCGGCGGCGACCACGAGCACCACGATGTCGGTCACCTTGGCGCCGCGCGCGCGCATGGCGGTGAAGGCCTCGTGGCCGGGCGTGTCAATGAAGGTGATTTTCTGGCCCGACGACGTCTCAACTTGATACGCGCCGATGTGTTGGGTGATGCCGCCAGCCTCTTGGCTGACCACGTTGGTGGCGCGTATGGCGTCGAGCAGGGAGGTTTTGCCGTGATCGACATGACCCATAATGGTGACGACCGGCGCGCGCGGCGCAAGATCCTCGGCCTGGTCCTCGGCGCCGATGAAGCCTTCCTCGACGTCGGCCTCGGATACGCGCCTTACCGTATGCCCGAATTCCTCGGCGACAAGCTGGGCGGTGTCGGCATCGATCACGTCGGTGATCTTATGCATGTCGCCGTCCTTCATCAGGTACTTGATGACGTCGACGCCGCGCTCGGCCATGCGGTTGGCGAGCTCCTGGATCGTGATTACCTCGGGGATCACCACCTCGCGCTGAATCTTCTGTTGCGCCTGAGGTCCGATCGTTTGCTTCTTCTGGCGCTCCTGGCGGCGCTTCAGCGAGGCTAAGCTCCGCTGGCGCTGCTCCTCGTCGAGCGCATTGGTGATGGTGAGGCGGCCGCGGACCCTTCGCTCCTCGCCACGCCGCGGCGCTACCGGGCTCTTCTTGTGGCGAGCGTCGGTCGAACGCGTAGGCTCCTCCACCTCCTCCTTAAGGAGGTGCTTGCGGGCCGTCTCCTCGCCTTTCTGCCGCGCCTTGGCCTCCGCCTCGTGGCGCTCATCCTCTTTGCGCTGCCGCTCGTCGGCCTCTTGGCGCTCTTTGGCGCGCTTCTCCTGCGTCACCGTCTGCGCTGTGGCGATCTCCTCAGCGCGCGCTCGCTCGGCAGCTTCACGCTGGCGCGCATCCGCGAGCGCACGCATTCGCGCATCCTTCTCCTCCTCGGAGAGTTGCGGCAGCACAACACGAGCGCGATTAGCTTGAGCATCCTCCTGAACTGGCTTTGGAGCAGGCGTCTCAGCCACGCGCGGCGCGGCTTTCGGCTTAGGTTCCTCGACCGGCTGCGGGGTAGGCCCCGCGCCAAGCGACCGGCGCTTTTTCTTCTCGACCAGGACGGACTTCGACCGGCCATGGCTGAAGCTTTGGCGTACATGGCCGGACTCGACGGTGCGGCGCACGTTAAGCGTCATTTTGCGGCCGCCGCGAGCAGCCTTGCCTTCGGTCTCGTTCGTCTCACTCATTCTTCGTTCGTATCCACTTCACTCGGGTTTTTGAATGCGGCGCTACCCTTGCGGTAGCGCTCAAGCCGCGAGGCTGCCGCAAGAACCTTCAAAGCCGCTCCACCCTGGATTAGGGCAGCATGTATCACATTTGTCCGGCCCGATGCCAAATCCAATTCGTCCACGGTAAAGGCGCGGATGGCGGGAAGGGCAATTCCGCCTTTCTTTCCGCGGGCTTTGGCGCCGAGCTTGCGGCAGCCGTCTTCGGCCGCTTCCCGCGCGTGAATGAGGCCGACAACCCGCCCTTTGGCGATCGCCTCTTCGACCTTGGCGTTGCCGAAAACGATCTCTCCGGCCTTGTTGGCGAGCGAAAGCGTGGAAATTGCCGCCTCGGCGAGAAGCGTCTCGATCCGGGTAACCAGCGCTTGAGGGGCCTCGGCCTGCTGCTTGAACGCCCTGCTGAAGGCGTTGCGCTTTACCGCTTCGGCGACCGCATCGTGCGCCGCGGTAAGCCACACGCCGCGCCCCGGCAGCTTTTCCTTGAGGTCCGGGACGACCACCCCATCGGGGCCGAGCACAAAGCGGATCAGCTGGTCCTTGGGTCTAAGCGCACGGGTGACCGCACAGCGGCGGACGGTGTCCATCGCCTTGCGATCCTGCACTCGCTCCGCCGCCGCTTGCCGCAAAGGCCTGGTCCCCTCGCACTCTCATCAATGGGAGCTCTGGCTCGGCTCATCAGCCGGGGCAGCGTCACCGCCCTCAGCCTCAGAGGGCTCCGGTTCAGGCTGGGGCTCCTCAATCCAGCCCGCCTTCACCCGCGCGGCGATGATGAGCTCCTCGATCTGCTCCCGCGTCAGGCGAAAAGAGTCGAGGATGCCCTCATGCCGAATGGCCTCCTTGTCCTTACTGCGCTCAGTCCAGCCGGCGAGGTCGTCAGTCGCGCAATCGGCGAGGTCCTCGACGGTCTTGATGTTGTGTTCGCCGAGCGCAACCATCATCGCCGTGGTGACTGCGGGGACTTCGCCGAGTGCGTCGGCGACCCCGAGCGCCTTTCGCTTGGCGTCAAGCTCGGCCTCGATCTTCTCGAGATGCTCGCGAGCGCGGGTCTGAATTTCGGAGGCGGTGTTCTCGTCGAAGCCTTCGATCGATGCGATCTCAGACGGTTCGACAAAGGCGACCTCCTCGACTGAGCTGAAGCCCTCGGAAGCGAGCAGCTGGGCAATGACCTCGTCGACGTCGAGCGCCTCCATGAAGGTCTGCGAGCGCTCGGCAAACTCTGCCTGACGCCGTTCCGACTCTGACGCCTCGGTCATGATGTCGATGTCCCAGCCGGTCAGCTGGGAGGCGAGTCTGACATTCTGGCCCTTGCGGCCGATGGCAAGTGAGAGCTGCTGATCCGGCACGACGACCTCGATGCGCTCGGCATCCTCGTCGAGCACGACCTTAACCACCTCGGCGGGCGCGAGCGCATTGACGATGAAGGTCGCGGCATCCGGCGACCACTGAATAATGTCGATCTTTTCGCCTTGCAGCTCGTTCACCACCGCCTGTACACGGCTTCCGCGCATGCCGACGCAGGCGCCGACCGGATCAATCGAGGCGTCACGCGACACGACGGCGATCTTGGCTCGGCTGCCGGGATCGCGCGCCACCGACTTGATGGTCACGATACCCTCATAGACCTCAGGCACTTCCTGCGCGAACAGCTTCGCCATGAACTCAGGGTGGGTGCGCGACAGGAAGATCTGCGGACCGCGCGGCTCACGCCGAACGTCATAGACATAGGCACGAATACGGTCACCATAGCGGAAGTTCTCGCGCGGCAGCGTCTCGTCGCGGCGGACGATGGCCTCGGCGCGGCCGAGATCGACAATGACGTTGCCGTACTCGACGCGCTTGACGATGCCGTTCACGATCTCGCCGACCCGGTCCTTGTACTCATCATATTGGCGCTCGCGCTCGGCCTCGCGCACCATCTGCACGATGACCTGCTTTGCGTTCTGGGCCGCCACACGGCCGAAATCGAGCGGGGGCAGCGGCTCGGCGATGAAGTCACCGACCTGGGCCGCGGGATTCCGCCGGCGTGCCTCCTCGAGCGCAATCTGGGTCGCCTCCATGGTGACCTGCTCGACCACTTCGAGGAGCCGGGCGAGCCTGATCTCTCCCGTCTTGGGATCGACCTCTGCCCTGATCTCGTTCTCGCTGCCATAGCGGGACTTTGCCGCCTTCTGGATCGCGTCCTCCATGGCGGTGATCACCACCTGGCGGTCGATCGCCTTCTCGCGCGCGACGGCATCGGCGATCTGCAGCAGCTCCAGCCTATTGGCGCTTACGCCTGCCTGGGCCATGTCTCTTTGCCTCCGATCTATGCGTTCATCGGGCCTGCGACCTCCCGCAGCCCGAGTTCAACTCAATGCTTCTTCGCCGCAAGGTCGGCTTTGAAGCCTTCCATGTCGATGACGAGCTTCGCCTCGCTGATGAGCGAGAAGGGAAGGCCAATCGTGACCGGCTCGGCCTTGCCTTCTAGCTCGATCTTAAGGCGTGCCTCGTCATCCTCGACGCCTTCGATTACGCCCCTGAAACGCTTGCGCCCATCCACCAACTCTTTCAGCTCTACCTTGGCTTCGTGACCTGCCCATAACGCAAAATCGCTCGGCCTGACCAGCGGCCGATCGATGCCGGGCGAGGAAACCTCGAGCCGGTATTGGCCCGGGATGGGATCGTAAGCGTCGAGCACCGGCGACAGCCTCCGGCTGATCATAGCGCAATCGTCGACCGTCATCTCGCCTGTCGGCCTCTCGGCCATGATCTGCACGGTGCCTCCGTCACGCCCCGATACCTTGACCCTGACCAGCCTGAAGCCGAGCTCCTCAAGCACGGGCTCGGCAAGATCGGCGATCAGCCGCTCCGTCCCCGTCTCGCGGGTAAATCTTCGGTCGTCGGCGGAAGGGCTAGACATCGCTGGCGGCCACACACTCCTCGGGGTGCGAGGAGACTAGGAGCCTAACAAAAAGGAGCGGGCGGCAAGCCCACTCCTGATTAAAACCAATCATGAGTTCGCGCTTAATATACGAGCTTTTTCCAAGGTTTCAAGCGCCCTTAGGGCGCCCGCGACGACCCTTGCGGGGCGCCAATGACCTGTTTCTCGATGCGCTCGAAATCGTTGATGCGCTCGTAGGAGAGCGCGCAGAGACATGATGAATAGTTGCCGCCGATCGACGTGCCGCCGAAAGCGAGGCTGTCCTCGAAGGTGCAGGCGGAATCGCGGTAAGCGATCCATTGCTTCTGCGCATCCTTGAGATAGCCGAGCTGAACGTCGGGGCTTTGCCCCATGTCCTTGGCATCGGCGCGCACGGCGTCTTGCAGCTTCTTGTAGTTCTCGTTCAGGAGTTGATCGGCTTTGTCGGCCGCACGGGCAACGCAGGCTTTATATTCTGGATTCGAATGCGTGCTGTCAGCGCAAGTTTGGTAGCAGGTCGCAGCAATATCGGTCCCTGCTGAGGCTGCCGCCGGCAGCAGCACAGTCAGCAAAGCAAAGGCAAGGACGCGCATTAGGCCCCTCCGGATCTAGAGCCGCCTAAATCCGAGATACACGGGCTTCCGGCCTTCGCTCAAGGCCTTCCGTTCGTAACGCGTCTCTGGCCAACCGATGGGTCGCGTCTCCGCTTCTTCGGCGAGAACGAAGGCGCCGCTCCCGCACAACAACGATCGCACATTGGCGGCATAATCGCCCGAGTCGCTCGCAAATCTGAGTTTGGCCCCAGGCGCAAGCACGCGCGCGAACTGCTCGACAGATTCTGACGAGATCAGCCTTCGCTTCAGGTGCCGTTTCTTAGGCCAAGGATCTGGAAACAGAATGAAAAGACGAGAGACCGCTCCGTCGGGCAACCAGGCAAGCACCTCGCGAGCGTCGCCGTCGTGTACCCTGATGGTCTCGATCCCTCTCGTCTCGATCGCACCGAGCAGACTTGCCACGCCGTTGATGAAGGGCTCGCAGCCGATGAAGCCGACGTCTCTGTGGTGCTCGGCCTGAAACAGGAGATGCTCGCCAGAGCCGAAGCCGATTTCGAGCCAGACCTGCTTGACGGAGACCGGAAAGAGATCTTCTAGGCGTTTTGGGGCACGGGCCTCGAGGTTAAGTCTAAGCCGCGGTAGCAGGTCTGCAACCAGGCGCTCTTTGCGCGCGCTCAAGGGCTTGCCCTTGCGCCTGCCATAAGACCTGAGGGCTCTAGCCTCGGTCATGGTTGTCTTGTGACGAGCCTCATTGATCCTCGTCATGCCCGACCTTGTGCTGGGCATCCACGATTTTTCAATGGCTAAGACGTGGATGGCCGGGACCTTGCCCGGCCATGACGCCTGATTTGATTAGGAAGCGAACGCCGAATTAACTCAGCTCGGCGCGGATTGGCTCGACGAGATCGAGCTTCTCCCAGGAGAAGCCGCCGTCATTGTCGGGCTGGCGCCCGAAATGGCCGTAAGCTGCGGTGCGCTCGTAGATCGGACGGGAGAGCTTGAGGTGCTCCCTGATGCCGCGCGGGCTCAAGTCCATCACCTGGCGCAGAGCTTGCTCGAGCCTACCTTCGGCAACGCTGCCCGTGCCATGCAGATCCACGTAAAGCGAGAGCGGCTGAGAGACGCCGATCGCGTAGGAGACCTGTAGCGTGCATTTGTCGGCAAGGCCGGCAGCTACCACGTTCTTGGCGAGATAGCGCGCGGCGTATGCGGCAGAGCGATCGACCTTGGTCGGGTCCTTACCCGAGAAGCCGCCGCCGCCGTGCGGCGCCGCGCCGCCGTAAGTATCGACGATGATCTTGCGGCCGGTGACTCCACAGTCGCCGTCGGGTCCGCCGATGACAAAGCGCCCGGTGGGGTTGACATAGAACTTGGTGTGACCGTTCACCCAGCCCTTCGGCATCACTTCGTTGACGAAGCCGCGCACGATTTCCTTGACGCGCTCCTGGCTCACCTCCTCGCCGTGCTGGGTCGAGACCACGATGGAATCGGCCCCTACCGGCTTGCCATTCTCGTAGGCGAGGGTCACCTGGCTCTTGGCATCAGGTCCGAGCTCGGGCGTGCGGCCGGTGTGCCGCGCCTTTGCCATCTCGTGCAGGATGCGGTGCGCGTAGAAGATCGGCGCCGGCATCAGCGGCTCGGTCTCGCGGCAGGCAAAGCCGAACATGATGCCCTGGTCGCCCGCGCCCTCGTCTTTCTTGGTCTCGGCATCGGCGTCGACGCCACGGGCGATGTCGGCGGATTGCTCGTGCACGTAATATTCGAACTCGGCCAGGTCCCAATGAAATCCTTTCTGCTCGTAGCCGATCTCGCGCACGGCACGCCGGGTCGCCTGCTCGATCAGCTCGGGTGTTACACTCTCCGGCCCGCGCACCTCGCCGGCCATGACGATGCGGTTGGTAGTCACCAGCGTCTCGACGGCGACCCGCGAATGGGGATCGGCGGCAAGATAGAGATCAACCACCGCATCGGAGATACGGTCGCACACTTTGTCGGGGTGACCCTCCGACACGGATTCGCTGGTGAAGACGTAATTTGTCCGGGACACTTGACCCACCCCTGTTTCGAGCGAAGACGCGCGGCCAGGCGCCGCATTCGTTCTCGCAAACCACAGGGCGCGCGGCGGGTCAAGCCCGCCGTCAAACGGCGGCGACTCTAAATTCGATTGGGACTTTAAGAGGCGCTACTGCTTCCGCTGAGTGCCCGCACCAGGTCGACCACGCTCTTGCGGACCTTGGCATCGCCGATCTTGACGAAGGCGCGATTGAGCTCAAGTCCTTCGCGGCTATTTAGAAACTCGAGAATGAAGGCTTCGGAGTCAGGCTCGGCCATTCCGCGCACTGCGTTGCCGTCGCCGCTGTAAGGTGCCTCCTCGAAGAAGAATTGAACAGGGACGTCGAGGATCTTCGAGATCTGAAACAGCCGGCTAGCGCCGATGCGGTTCACGCCCTTCTCGTATTTCTGCACCTGCTGAAATGTAAGTCCCATGCTCTCGCCGAGACGCTCCTGACTCATGCCGAGCAACATGCGTCGCAATCGCACCCGGCTGCCGACGTGGGCGTCGACGGGATTAGGCTTCTTGCCTGCCATTCGCTCGCTCGCAATTAACATTGAGATCGAAAATTGGAAGATGACTCATATTCTTGATGAAACGATCCTTTCGTCGTTCATAGGGGGGCGGTTTACCCCCGTCAAGCATGGCGGCGCCGCACCCCGTATTTGTGCGGGAGCGCTCGGCTGGTGAGACGAGACGATTGCACGCGACAGGCGAGCCAAGCCGCAAGAGCAAACGCGATGGTCGAGATTTCTAGAATAAATCCCAATTGAACGAAGAGAGTTGGTGGGCCCACTTTGGGCAAGTCGACATCGATCACTCCTTTCTCGCCGAGATTAATCTCTGCGAGAATTCTGCCGTAAGGATCGATCAGTGCCGAGATACCCGTATTGGCGGCGCGTGCAACAGGTAATCCTTGCTCGACGGCACGGACTTGGGCCTGATGGAAGTGCTGGTAGGGACCGGCGCTCGATCCAAACCATGCGTCGTTGGTGACGTTCAGCAGCCAGCCCGGTCTCGCAGAGCTCTCGGTCACGTCGTCGGGAAAGATAATTTCGTAGCAGATGAGCGGGCTTGCCGGCGGCGCCCCCGGGAGAGGCAGAAGCCGCGGGCCGGCGCCCGAACTAAAACCGCCGCGCACGCCGGTGAGCTGCATGATGCCGAGACTTTCCATGAAATCTTGGAAAGGTAGGTACTCGCCGAACGGGACGAGATGCATCTTGTCGTAGCTCGAGACGACGCGGCCCTGATCGTCGATCACGAGCAGGCTGTTATAGATGCGCGTTCCAGCGAGCAGGCCTTCTGCGTTGCGCTCCTCGACGAGCCGCGCCGAGCCGACGACGAGAGACGTTCCGTCAGGAAGCACTGCGCCGATGGCGTCGAGCGCGGTCGGCGTGTCGGCGAGCAGAAACGGCACCGCCGTCTCGGGCCAGATCACGATGTTGATACCGGCCAACCCCGTCCCGTTCGCCCCCGATTTGGTCAGATCGAGATACTCTGAGAAGATCTCGGCGCTGTTCTCGGGGCGCCATTTTTCAGCCTGGTCGATGTCTGCCTGGACAATGCGAAGTCGGATGCGGGTGCTCGCCTGCTCGGCATGGGCAAGCCTGCGCGCCCCCCACACATAGCCGGCGCCAAGCAGAAGCAAGAGGGAGACGGCTAGCGCCACGGCCGCTTTGCCTCCTCCGAGCTCGGAGGCCTGCGGCGCCGAGATTGCAGCGGGGCTGGCGAAGAGGAGGACCGTGAGGACGCTCAAGGCATAGACGCCAAACAGCGAAGCGAGCTGCATCAGGGGCGGAGGGCCGAGAAGCCCATAGCCCAGCAGGTTCCAAGGGAATCCGGTCAGCACGTGGCCCCGGGCGTACTCGGCAAGGCCGAAGGAGATAGCAAGCGCAAACACCCGCCCGATCCCAGGGAGCCAAAGCAGCATGGCAAGCGCCGTGGCTGCGACGAAGAACAGCCCCATCCCGGCAGGAAAGGCCGTCATGACGAACGGAATGAGCCAGCCGTGCCGCCAAGGCTCGACTAGAAAGGCTTCGGCGACCCAGTAGAGTCCGGCGAGGAAATAACCGAAGCCGAACCAGAACCCTATCAGACTTGCGTATTTCAGCCGGTCGGCGAGCCTGGGATGTGCAGCGTGGCAGCCGTCGAGCAGCCAGAGAAGCCCACCGAAGCTTACAAACAAAACCGTCCACGCGTGGACCGGCGCGAAGGCCAGCACCGAAATTGCGCCGAGAAGCACGGCGAGCAGGGCGCGGCGGCCGCCTGTGAGGCCTGCAACCCAGGTCGCGGCTTGCGTCATGCCGATCCGGCTCGCACTCGGCATGGCCCCGCTCCGCGAAAGCTTCCCCTGCGCCAGCTTACGCGCCTTCAGCCTGCTCAGTCTCGGCTGCGGGCGGTAGGTGGATGCGAAGCTTCTTGATCCGGCGCGGGTCGGCGTCGAGCACCTCGAACTCGATGCCGCTTGGATGCCGCACGAGCTCGCCGCGCGCCGGAATGCGTCCGGCGATCGCGAAGACGAGACCGCCAATCGTGTCGACCTCCTCTTCCTGCTCTTCGGAAGCGAGCTCCAGTCCGAGATGCTTTTCGAGATCGGAGATCGGCGTGCGCGCGTCGGCGACAAGCCCGAGCCGCGGGTCCGACTTTATAAGGGGCTCATCCTCGACGTCGTGCTCGTCGGCAATATCGCCGACCACCTCCTCGACCAGATCCTCGATCGAGACGAGCCCGTCAGTGCCGCCATATTCATCGACCACCAAGGCGAGATGGAGTCGCGTGGTCTGCATTTTAAGCAGGAGATCGAGCACCGACATCGATCCGGGTACGTATAGAATTTCCCGCAGGATGCTGATCGAGGCGATGCTGCGGGCAAGATCGACCTTGGCGAGATTGAAAGTCCCTTCTTTATCCGCTTCCGCTTCCGACGTGATCCACGACATGAGATCACGGATGTGCACCATGCCGCGCGGGTCGTCGAGCGTCTCATGATAAACCGGCACCCGCGAATGCTCGGCCTGACGGAACACGTCCATCAACTCGGCAACGCTAACCGTGTCGTCCACTGCGATGATGTCGGCGCGCGGCACCATCACGTCCTCGACGGTGAGCGTGCCGAATTGGAGGATGCGGCGGAGCATGCTCCGCTCCTGCGTGCTCAAGGTGTCGCTCTTGCTACGGGCGAGCGCGTCCTCGATTAGCTCGCGGAGGTCAGGCTCCTCGCCGAGGCCGAAGGTCTGTAGCAGGCGCTCGAACCACGAGGCCTCTTCATCCGGCCGCGCCTCCTCCGGAGGAAGATCGTTCTCGAGGCTCGGGGCATTGCTCATAGTGATACCTCCGCAGGCGTGGCCTCTTGCTCGGGGTAAGGATCGGCAATGCCCAGCCTGGCGAGGGCAGTCCTTTCGAGGGATTCCATCCACTCGGCCTCATCGTCGTTCATGTGGTCGAAGCCGAGCAGGTGGAGCAGGCCGTGGATAACGAGGTGGGAAACATGATCGGCAAAGGCGATGCCGGCGTTGCGCGCTTCGTCGCTGACCGTCTCATAGGCCAGCACAACGTCGCCGAGCGGACCAGGCTCGGTGTGATCGCCCGCGGGGAACGCAAGAACGTTGGTCGGCGCATCCTTGCCGCGCCACGCGCGGTTCAGGTCCCGCATCTCAGCATTGTCGGTGAGGAGGACGGTGACCTCGTAGGCCCCACGCGCGGTCGGCGGAGCGATTAGGAACGCCGCCCGCGCTGCTCGCTTGACAATCGCGTCGCCAATCGCGCCACGCCAAACCTCGGCATGGCGAACCACATCGACCTCGAGCCTCAAGCTTGAGGCCCGCGCCGCGCTCTTGCGTCTAGGGCCACCCTCAGCCATCGCGCTCATCACGGAGCGGAGCCTGCTCGTAGGCATCGACGATCTTGCCCACGAGCTCGCGGCGGACCACGTCGGCCCTGCTGAAGGCGATGTGGTCGATTTCGTCGATGCCCTGCAGGAGCTCAATTGCCTCAAGTAGCCCTGAGTCCTTGCCGGGTGGAAGGTCGACCTGGGTCGGATCGCCAGTGACGATCATCTTGCTTTCCTCGCCGAGTCGCGTGAGGAACATCTTGATCTGCACCGGCGTGCAGTTCTGCGCCTCGTCGAGAATGATGATGGCGTGCGACAGCGTGCGGCCGCGCATGAAGGCGAGCGGCGCGATCTCGATGACGCCGGTGGCGATGCCGCGCTCAACCCGCTCTGGCGGAAGCACGTCGTAAAGCGCATCGTAGAGCGGCCGCAGATAAGGATCGACCTTCTCGCGCATGTCGCCGGGAAGGAAGCCGAGTCGTTCGCCGGCCTCGACCGCGGGGCGCGAGAGGATGAGCCGATCGCACCGGCCGCTCTCAAGACAGGCCGCGGCAAAGGCGACTGCCAGATAAGTTTTGCCGGTGCCCGCTGGACCCGTGGAGAAGACGAGGTCGTTGCGCTGTAGCGATGCAAGATAAGCGCTTTGCGCTGGCGTGCGCGCCGTGATGAGACGCTTCCGCGTGCGGATCTGCTGCGCCTCGGGAAGATCGGCGCCTGGTTCGAGACCATCGGCTGGCTCATAAGAGCGAGCATGGCGGATGGCACCGACCACCTCGCCGACGCCGATCATCTCGCCTTGCGCCAGGCGGCTGTAAAGCTGCTCAAGCACCGACTTCGCCGTAGCGGTGGATGCTTCGGGTCCGCGCAGGCTGACGGCATTGCCGTTGACCACGGCCTCCACGCCGAGGCGGTCTTCGAGCACGGCGAGATTGGCGTCGTAATCGCCAAGGAGGTCGCGCACGAGCCTGATGTCGTCGAAGAACACGACAATAGGCTCGCCGCCGCCATTGACTTGCGCGGGAGTGGAGCGCTTCAGCGCCGCTCCCCGTCCGCGTGCCAAGGATGATTTTCTGATGCTGGCCTTGCTGGTCACACGGCCGCCTGAGCTGGCTCGCGCCATTCAAACCCCGATTTCATGACACCGGTGAGACTGTTCGGGCTCGCCGCCAGGATGTCAACCGCAGCGATCTGGCCGATCAGCTCGTCGGGTCCCTCCACGTGAACCGCCTGTAGATAAGGAGAACGCCCGGCGATCTGACCTGGTTTCCTTCCCCATCCTTCGAACAGGATTTCAAGCCTACGGCCAACGGTTTTCCGGTCAAATTCATGCCGGTCCTTGTCGAGCAGAGCCTGCAAAGCCCGTAACCGCTCCCGTTTCGTCTCCTCCGGGACCTGGCCTTCGAGGCTTGCCGCCGGCGTTCCGGGCCGCGCGCTATATTTAAAAGAGAAGGCCTGGGCGAAGCGGGCGCGGGCGGCAAGCGCGAGCGTCTCCTCGAAATCCTCATCGGTCTCTCCGGGAAAGCCCACGATGATGTCGGTCGAAAGCGCAATGTCAGGCCGCGTTTCCCGCACTTTGCCGATTAAATCCTCGTATTCGGCGGCGCTATGCCTGCGGTTCATCGCCTTGAGGATGCGGTCCGAACCTGCCTGGAAGGGCAGGTGGAGGTAGGGCATCAGTTTCGGCTCCTCGCCGAACAGCGCGATGAGCTCGTCGTCCATGTCAAGCGGGTGGCTCGTCGTGTAGCGCAGCCTGTCGATGGAGGGAATTTCCGCGAGCCGCCTTAGCAGGTTCGTGAGAGACCACGGCTGTCCGTTGGGTCCCTCGCCATGATAGGCATTCACATTCTGCCCGAGCAGCGTGATCTCGCGCACGCCAGTCGCGGCAAGGCTTTCCGCCTCGGCAATGATGTCGGCGGGCGTTCGCGAGAATTCGGCGCCGCGCGTGTACGGCACCACGCAAAAGGTGCAGAACTTGTCGCAGCCTTCCTGCACGGTGAGGAAGGCCGAGACCCTCCCCCTTGCCTTGGATCGCTCAGGCAGATGGGCGAACTTGTCCTCGGCAGGAAACTCTGTCGCTACGATGCCGGTACTAGTCCCCGATACCTTTGTAACGAGTCCGGCTAGGCGATGATAGCTCTGCGGGCCGATGACGATATCGACGACCTGCGCCCGGGTAATGATCTCCTGGCCTTCGGCCTGTGCGACGCAGCCAGCGACCGCGACCAGGGTTTCGAGGCCCCTGCTTTTGCGCCGCTCCTTCTCGATCCGCACCCGGCCGAGCTCGGAATAAACCTTCTCGGCGGCCTTTTCTCTGATGTGGCACGTGTTGAGGATAACAAGATCGGCCTCGGCCAGGTCTTGCGTCAGCGCGTAGCCTTGCGGCGCGAGCGCCTCGGCCATGCGCTCGGAGTCGTACGCATTCATCTGGCAGCCGAAGGTCTTGATATGCAGCTTTTTGGGCAATTTTTTCTCACGCGGCGTCTCGCCGTATCCGTTTGTTGGGCAACGCGGGCGCTTTCGTCAAGGGCTCGGACTTGGGGCAAGGCGCCAGCGCCACATTGATTTGCCGAGGCGAAGCAGCTATCTACCCGACATACCAGATAGGGTTTTGGCCTTCCGAGGTGATTTCGCAAAAAGCAAAATATGCTCTCCGCGCCCTCGTGGCCCTTGCCCGCGCGGGCGACTCCATGATGATCGGCGAGATCGCGGGCAAAGAGAGAATCCCGCGCAAGTTCCTCGAGCAGATCCTCCTCGAGCTGAAGCGCCACGGCATCGTGATGAGCCGCAGGGGCAAGCTCGGCGGCTACGCTCTCCTCATGCCGGCCGACCAGATCACTTTCGGGCAGGTGTTGCGCATCCTCGACGGTCCGCTCGCCCCGCTTCCCTGCTTAAGCCGCATCGCCTACCGGCGCTGTGTCGATTGCCGCACCGAGGAGGACTGCGAAATCAGGCATGTCTTTGCGGGTGTTGCGAATTCCGCCCGAGAGGTGCTCGACCGCACGACCATTGCCGACGCTATTGCGGGCCCGGGCGGCGTTGAGTCTGCAGTCATGGAGCCCGTTTCCTAAGGCTTTTCTCACTCAAAATTCGGCCCGAACGATCGACCTCCGGGAAACAATTTTCGCCGCGCAAAGGTTCTGTAGCGGGGTCGATTGCCGAGGGGGAAAAATATGGTATGGTCCCTCCTTGATAAACACGACCAAACAGATAGGGTTTTGGGTGTTATCACAGAGGAGATCCCTTCTATGAGAGTTCGAAGCACCCTTGCCGCCGGCGCGGCACTTATTCTGGGTACGCTGACGGCGAGCGCCGTGCTCGCTGATACGACCCTTCTCAACGTCTCCTACGACCCCACCCGCGAACTGTACAAGGCGGTGAACGGGGCCTTCATCAAGGATTGGAAGGCCAAGAACGGAGACAACGTAACCATCGAGCAGTCCCATGGCGGTTCAGGCAAGCAGGCCCGCGCCGTGATCGACGGACTTCAGGCCGACGTCGTGACGCTTGCTCTCCAAGGGGACATCGATCAGATCGCCAAGGCCGGGAAGATCAAGGCCGACTGGCAGAAGCGCCTCCCAGACAAATCGGCACCTTATACCTCGACCATCGTTTTCCTCGTCCGCAAGGGCAACCCCAAGAACATCAAGGATTGGGACGACCTAACGAAGGATGGAATCCAGGTGATCACGCCGAATCCCAAGACCTCCGGTGGCGCCCGCTGGAACTATCTCGCGGCCTGGGCTTACGCTGACAACAAATACGGGCACAGCGAGGACAAGGACAAGGAGTTCATCAAGAAGCTCTATGCCAACGTGCCTGTGCTCGACACCGGCGCACGCGGCTCGACCACGACTTTCGCCCAGCGCGGAATCGGCGATGTGCTGCTCGCCTGGGAGAACGAGGCCTTCCTCGCGCTTGACGAGCTTGGCGCCGACAAGTTCGAGATCGTCGTGCCCTCTCTCTCGATCAAGGCAGAGCCTCCCGTCGCCGTGGTCGACGAGGTGGTCGATTCCAAGGGTACGCGGAAGGTGGCCGAGGCTTATCTAAACTTCCTCTATACGGCGGAAGCTCAGAAGATCATCGCCCACAATTACTATCGTCCGGCTGATCCCAAATCTGCCGATCCGAAGGATCTCGCGCGCTTCCCTGACGTGAAGCTCGTGTCGATCGACGACCCGCTGTTCGGCGGCTGGGCGAAAGCGCAACCCAAGCATTTCGACGAGGGCGGCATCTTCGACCAGGTCTATCAGCCCAAGTCGACGAACTGAGTCGACGCCAATGGCCGGCGCCCGCGGCCTTGCGTTGAAGCGGCCGAGCGCCATCCCGGGTTTCGGGTTGGCGCTCGGCTTCACTTTAACCTATCTCAGCCTCATCGTTCTCATCCCGCTCGCCGCGCTTGTGCTCAAGTCGGCGACGCTCGGCTTTGAGGGGTTCTGGGAGGTCGTCACCGGTCCTCGCACACTCGCCGCCCTCGAGCTCAGCTTCTTTACCTCCTTGTTCGCGGCGACCGTCAACGCCGTCTTTGGCGTGATCATCGCCTGGGTCCTGGTCCGCTACAGATTCCCTGGACGCCGCCTGCTGGATGCCTTCGTCGATTTGCCTTTCGCGCTGCCGACCGCCGTCGCTGGCATCGCGCTCACGGCGATTTACGCGCCAAATGGTTGGATCGGCAGCCTGTTCGAGCCGTTCGGCATCAAGGTCGCCTACACGCGACTTGGCATCGCCATCGCGCTGATCTTTATCGGGCTGCCCTTCGTGGTGCGCACGGTGCAGCCGGTGCTCGAGGAATTCGACCGCGAGCTCGAAGAGGCTTCGGCGACGCTTGGCGCCAATCGCAGGCAGACCGTGTTTCGCGTAATGCTGCCGACCCTGATGCCTGCGATCCTCACCGGTTTTGCGCTGGCGCTCGCCCGCGCCGTCGGCGAGTACGGCTCGGTGATCTTCATTGCCGGCAACATGCCGTTCTACTCCGAGATCGCGCCGCTCCTCATCATCATCAGGCTGGAAGAGTTCGGCTACGCCCAGGCGGCAGCCATCGGCGCCGCCATGATGATCATTTCCTTCGGCATCTTATTCTTCGTCCACCTCGTGCAAGCCTATAGCCGGCGAAG
Organism: Methyloceanibacter sp.; assembly: GCA_035689365.1. GTDB lineage: Bacteria > Pseudomonadota > Alphaproteobacteria > Rhizobiales > Methyloligellaceae > Methyloceanibacter. The sequence goes on along the minus strand of DASSLP010000095.1, from coordinate 2,667 downwards.
GTTTGGCCAATGACCGACGTCGCATTCACGCCGAAATTCGTCCTCTCGATGCGAGGACCGAGCGTCACGACCGAGAAGCCCGCGGTTCGTATCGCGCTAATTCTCGTCTCGGTGGCCTTCCTCGTCCTGTTTCTGCTGTTGCCGCTGGCGGCGGTGTTCTACGAGGCGCTACACAAGGGCGTGGGGACCTACTTTACGTCGCTGGTCGAGCCCGACGCGCTCGCCGCCATCAAGCTCACCCTGCTCGTGGCCGCGATCGCGGTTCCGGCCAACGTCGTCTTTGGTCTGGCGGCCTCCTGGGCGATCGCCAAGTTCGAGTTCCCAGGCAAGAGCATCCTCAACACGCTGATAGACCTTCCCTTCTCGGTCTCGCCGGTGATTTCGGGATTGATCTATGTGCTCTTGTTCGGGGCCCAAGGCTATCTCGGCCCATTTCTCAAGAGCGAGGGCATACAGATCATTTTCGCCGTTCCGGGCATCGTGCTCGCCACCATTTTTGTGACCTTTCCCTTCGTCGCCCGCGAGCTCGTGCCGCTCATGCAGGAGCAAGGAACTCAGGACGAAGAGGCCGCGTTGTCGCTCGGGGCGAGCGGCTGGAAGACCTTCTTCAAGGTAACGCTGCCGAATATCCGCTGGGCGCTGCTTTATGGTGTCGTGCTGTGCAACGCCCGCGCTATGGGCGAGTTCGGCGCCGTGTCGGTGGTGTCGGGCCACATCAGGGGTAAGACCAACACCATGCCTCTGCATGTCGAGATTCTTTATAACGAGTACAATTTCGCTGCGGCCTTCGCCGTCGCGTCCTTGCTGGCGCTGCTCGCCCTTGTGACGCTGGTCATCAAAGTCGGGCTGGAATGGCGCTACGCAGACCAGATCGCCGCCTCCCGCCGCCACTAAGCCTCCGCCCCAGCAAAAGAGAAAACCATGGACGCTCGGGTCACAAATGAGGTGAATTACCCTGCCGCAGCGTTGGATCGCGTGCCAACGGCAGCGTCACGGGACAAGATCGTGGACGTATCGGTCGAAAACGTCGTCAGGCTTTTCGGCGTGACCCCGGCCCTGCACGGGGTCTCTCTCGATATTGCCGCAGGCGAACTGGTGGCGTTGCTTGGGCCATCGGGCTCCGGCAAGACGACCCTACTCCGCATTCTCGCTGGGCTCGATCTCCCCACCTCGGGCCGCGTGCTATTCGACGGCGAGGACGCACTCAAGCTCACCGTGCAGGAGCGCAATGTCGGTCTCGTGTTCCAGAACTACGCGCTGTTCCGCCACATGACGGTGCTCGAGAATATCGGCTTCGGCTTGCGCGTGCGGCCGGGCGATCGGCGCCCAAGCCGGAAGGAGATCAAACGCCGCGCGCTTGAGCTGCTCGACTTCGTTCAGCTCTCAGGGCTTGAGAAACGTTACCCATCGCAACTTTCCGGCGGCCAGCGTCAGCGCGTGGCGTTTGCACGGGCGCTAGCCATCGAGCCGCGCCTGCTCCTGCTCGACGAGCCCTTCGGCGCGCTCGACGCGAAAGTACGCCGTGAGCTTCGCCGCTGGCTCCTCGAGATTCACATTAAGACCGGCCACACCACGGTGTTTGTCACCCACGACCAGGAGGAGGCGCTCGAGCTCGCTGACCGCATCGTGGTGATGCGCGACGGCAAGATCGAGCAGATCGGGACGCCTGATGAAATCTACGACCAGCCGAACTCGCCCTTTGTATTTTCCTTCATCGGCGAGTCGAGCTCGCTTCCCGTTCGCCTGGAAAAGGGCAAGGTCTGGCTCGATTCGAGGCCAATTGGCCTGCCTCAAGGCAACCTTCCCAACGGCCCCGCCCAGCTCTTCCTGCGTCCCCACGACGTGGAGATCGTGGCCGATCCCGCGCGCGCGCTGTGGGGAACGATTTTGACGCATCGGAGGCACGCGGGGGCCCGGCGCGTCGAGTTGTCGGTCGGGCAAAACGGTAGCCGCGTCGAAATCGAACTTCCAGCGGATCTAAGGCTCGAGCTTGCGCGAGAGATCGCTTTTCGTCCGCGCCGTTATCGCCTGTTCCCAACGGCCAACGAAGCGTCGGCAAGTTGATCGGCGCGTCGGCGATCGCTTGCGGCTACCGAACATTTTCGAGCTGATAAAGAAAGACCGCCCCAAAGCCCTTGAGGACGTCGCGGTCAGCGGGGCTTTGAGGCGGCTTCTTGGACCGGGCGCTCGGCTTTAAGGCCGCGCGTCCGTGTCCGGGGGTTAGCTTTAAGGTTTAGGCCTTACATTCCGACATGCCCTTGAGCGCGGTCTCGGCGGCGGACTTCGTCTTGAAGGACTCCGTGCCGAGCTGGGTGAGCCTCTTGCCGTCGGGCTTCTTCGACACGATTGAGCATTTATGCGTCGTGTTGTTCCATCTTCTGCGCCGTGCCGTCGGGCCGCGTATCCGTCACGTGGCATTCTCTCGTTGCGGTATCGAGCGCCACATAGAATTGGCCGGCGGCAAACGCAGGCGTGGCCGAGCGCGAAAACGAAAGCAGCCGTCACAAGAGACTTATTCATGGGTGGTCTCCCTCTCATGGTTCACCGCCCCTCCTGGTTTCAAGCCTCACTGCGCAATCGGGCCTAGGCTTGGCGATACCGTGCTCTTACTTGAGCAAAAGATTGAAATTTCTGGGGAGCGTCTCGGGTGTGAGCTGCTCAAACGTG
>DASSLP010000094.1:0-14315 GCA_035689365.1 Methyloceanibacter sp. | reverse complement strand
CCAGACGGGCTCGAGCTTGAGCCAAGGCGCGGCCGCTTTGTTCCGCTATCGCGGCATTTCCGCGGAAACACTTACAGGGGGGTTCGAAGCATGGAGGCAGGCGGAACTTCCATTGGTGCTCTTTGCCAAGCTTCCGCCCGTTGATTCTTGTGGACGAACTGTATGGGTCACGCGCGGCCGTCCTAAGATCGACCGCATCGCCTGTCCTTGGCTTATTCGTCGTTTCGTCGATCCCCGCGCAGTCTTCCTGTTTATTGCTCCGCCGGAAGTTGTCGCTGTGGCGGAGCGTTTTGGCGGCGTGCCGTTCGACATTGAAAACGTGTTCTGGAGCCATCGGGGCGACACCTGCACGTTCGATATCATGGTCCAGGAGTTCGGACTGAGCACCACCCCACTGCTTCGCTTGGCGACCATTGTCCGTGGAGCGGACACCGCACGCCCGGAGCTCGCGCCTGAGGCCCCTGGACTGCTCGCAGTATCGCTCGGCCTTTCCCGCATGTATGCGGACGACCTGCAACAACTCGAAGCCGGGATGTTGCTCTACGACGCATTCTACCGTTGGTGCCGCGACGCCACCGACGAAACGCACAATTGGCCCACCAACAAGCCCAAAGGATGAGTTGCTGGCCGAACCTTGTCGGCACGAGGAGGATGTGAAGATGCGTATCGCGATCTTAAGTCTCGGCTTTGCTTTTACGTTTGCGCTTGCCGGTCAGGCTCGGGCAGACATCGACTGGACCAAAGTCGATGCAGCTCTTGGCAAAACCGCGAGCGTTCAGGGCGACGTGCATCGCTACGGCATCCCGCGCAGCGATCTGCAAGTGACGCTCGACGGCGTGGCTATCAAACCAGCACTGGCGCTTGGCGGCTGGCTCGGCTTCGAGCCGGCACCGGGCGGTGCCATCGTCATGGGCGATCTCGTGCTGACCGAGAGCGAGATCAACCCGGTCATGACCAAACTTCAAGAGGGCGGCATCGAAGTCACCGCTCTACATAATCATCTGATCGGCGCGAGCCCGGCGACCTTCTATCTGCACGTCCACGGTCACGGCGATCCCGTCGCCATCGCCATGGCAATCCGCGCCGCTCTTGCCGAGAGCAAGACGCCGTTCGGTGCGCCATCCCCGGCGCCGGCGCAGACGGCTGAGCTCGATCTCGACACCGGCGCGCTCGACCAGGCCATCGGGGTAAAAGGCAAAGTCAATGGCGGGGTCTATCAGTTTTCGGTGCCGCGCAAGGACGAGATCACCGAAAACGGCATACCAGTTCCCCCAGCGATGGGAACCGCCATGGTGATCAACTTTCAGCCGACCGGCGGCGGCAAGGCGGCAATCACCGGAGATTTCGTGGTCACCGCTGCCGAGGTGAATCCACTCCTCCGCGCCCTCCGCGAAGCCGGCATCGCGGTGACGGCGGTTCACAGCCACATGCTCGACGAGACACCGCGGCTCTTCTTCGTGCATTTCTGGGCCAACGACGATGCAATGAAACTCGCTAATGGACTGCGAGCAGCGCTGAACACAACGGCGTGGCCAGGAGCTGACTAATTTTCTGCGCCTACCGGTGCCTGTCCGTGAGCCGCGGCGGCGGCAATGTTGTCGAGCATCGCCTTGCCGATCTCGTGCTCGCCCATCACCACGAGATCGGCGCCGTGCTTCTTGAGATGCTCGATCTCGGCCTCCGAGTGGGCGCGCGCAATGATGAGAAGCTTGGGATTGATGGCGCGCGCCTGCTGCACCACCTGCCCGCCTTCGAAGGCGTCGGGAATCGCGACGAGCAGGCAGCGCGCCTCGCCGAGATTTGCGGCAGCGATCAGTTCCGGATCGGCGGCATTGCCGGCGATCCCTTCGATGCGCTGCGCCTTAAGCTCCGCAACCAGGTCCTTGTCGTCCTCGATCACGAACATCGGGGTCTTTGTCTCGCCTAGCACGCCGCTAATGAAGCTGCCGACCCTGCCATGACCGATCAGCACCACATGGTCCGTCAGGGTCGTCGGGCGAATTGGCTCGCGCGTCGGCGTCACTTTCTCCTCGACCAGCTCGGTCGGAGGCCTGTCGACGACGGCCTTGTCGCGCCTCGTGAGCAGTATGTCGAGCGCGGCAAACAGGAATGGATTGAGGATGATGGTGATGATGGCACCAGCCAGGATGAGATCGCGCCCCTCGGCGGGTAGCAGCCCGAGGCTCAGGCCGAGGCCGGCGAGGATAAAGGAAAACTCGCCGATCTGGGCGAGCGAGGCAGAAATGGTTAGGGCTGTCGGGCCTGGAAGCCCGAATAGGCGCGCGACGGCGTAGGCGGCGATCGACTTACCGATGAGGATGATGAGCACGGTGGCGAGTAGGGCCACAGGTGCCGCGACCACAATCGACGGATTGAACAGCATCCCGACCGAGACGAAAAACAGAACGGCGAAGGCGTCGCGGAGCGGCAGCGATTCGGTGGCGGCCTGCTGGCTCAGGCGCGACTCCGACAGCATCATGCCGGCGAAGAACGCCCCAAGCGCGAGAGAGACGCCGAACAGCTCTGCGGCGGCATAAGCCACGCCAAGCGCGATCGACAGCACTGCGAGCCGGAACAGCTCGCGGCTCCCGGTATGCGCTACGTAGTGCAGGAGTCCCGGGATCAGCTTCTTGCCGACGATCAACATGACCGCGACGAAAATCGCGAATTTGCCGAGCATGATCCCGACTTCACCCGCGATCGTACCCAGGTCGGGCGCCGCTTCGAGCCCCTTATAAAGACCAGCCAAGCCGGGCAGCAGGACGAGGACAAGGACCATGGCGATGTCCTGCACGATCAGCCAGCCGACCGTGATCTTGCCGCGCTCGGTCTCGAGCAGCCGCCGTTCCTGCAGCAGGCGCAACAGCACTACGGTGCTCGCCACCGAAAGCGCTAGGCCGAACAGGACCCCTGCCCCAGTGCCCCAACCAAGCCACCTGCCTAGCGCCATGCCGAGTGGTGTCGCGACCAGTCCCTGGGCGAAAGCTCCTGGAACGGCGATGCCCCGGACCGAAAGCAGATCTTCAAGCGAGAAATGCAGTCCCACTCCGAACATCAGGAGGATCACGCCGACCTCGGCGAGCTGGTTGGCGATATTCTGATCGGCGACATAGCCGGGCGTGAACGGCCCGAGCACGATCCCGGCGAGGAGATAACCGACCAGCGGCGGGAGCTTGAAGCGATGGGCGAGCACCCCGAGGCTGAAGGCGAGCACGAGGCCGATCGCGAGCGTAGAGACGAGCGGCGGTACATGCGGCATTGATGGGACCTCTGAACTTGGTTCTCGCGTTTACCACCCTGGCAACGAACGGCGCTGCCGACAACCCTTTAGCTCGGCAGTCGGTGTATGCCGCTCGTAAACCAGAGGACGCGGCGAGACTGGCCTAACTCTCGCGGGCATGGTTTAATGCGTGTCGTGAGCGGATTTAACTACAGGGCTCCCGCCGAGCTCTACGCAAGCTCGAGCAAGACGGGGAAGCGGCCGATGCGCTATACGCGCTTCAAGAGCGCCGCCGAAGCGATCAAGTACGCCGTCGAGGAACTGCCGCCGGAGCTGCTCATCGGCAGCACGCTCGAAGTCAACGAGGAGCGGTTCGACGGTTTTGGCATCCGCGCACTCTACGACAGCGCGCGCTATCCGTTGCGCCGGCGCAAGTCGAGCTAACCCGCCGGGTTTGTTCACCGAGTTGCCGATCTTTCCTTGACATGCGAGCGGCCCGCCTCCATGTTCCGCTCACATTGATTGCTCGCGATCGCGCGTAGCTGCCGCAGTTCTTGCGGCGCCTCATCCCGAGACAATTTCCAGTTCTTCGTCTGCCCTCAGATAGCGCGTGGGGTGAGGCGTTAAAGCCCGCCCGAGCTTGCGCCGTTCACGTGTGCACGGCCCGCGTAGGCGCATAAGGAAACTTTAAGTGATACCATCTTCTTTCGACGGCCTCGGCCTTGCCGAGCCCTTGCAGCTCGCGCTGAAGGCCGAAAACTATCTCAAGCCCACGCCGATCCAGGCCCAGGCCATTCCCTTGCTAAACGAAGGCAAGGATCTGCTCGGAATTGCGCAAACGGGGACGGGCAAGACCGCCGCATTCGCGCTTCCCACCCTGCAGCGTCTGCTGCATGAGAATTTGCCGCGAGTACCCGGCGCACCGCATGCCTTGATTCTTGCGCCGACGCGCGAACTTGCCGGCCAGATCGGCGAGCGTTTCAGGGCCTATGGCCGACGGCTGCCGCTCCGTACTGCCGTCATTTTCGGAGGTGTCAACCAGCACCACCAAGTCAAGGCATTGAAGGCGGGCGTTGACATCCTGATCGCGACACCGGGACGCCTGCTCGACCTTTGCAACCAGCGCCATGTCCGGCTGGACAAAGTCTCGATCCTCGTTCTCGACGAGGCGGACCGGATGCTCGACATGGGCTTCATCCACGACGTGCGGAAGATCGTCGCCGCCTGCAAGGGCAAACGGCAGACATTGCTGTTCTCGGCGACCATGCCGCCGCCTATCGCCAAGCTCGCCCATGACATCCTCAAAGATCCGGTCCGCATCGACATCTCACCCGCAGCCGTCACTGTCGATCGCATCGAGCAACGCGTGATGTTCGTGGGCGCCAAAGACAAGCGCGCCTTGCTGACCGAGCTTCTTCGCGATTTCGCCATGGACCGCGTACTCGTGTTCACCCGTACCAAGCGAGGCGCCGATCGTGTGTGCCGCCAGCTAGGGCAGGCCGCGATCGCGGCTGATGCGCTGCACGGGAATAAAGCGCAGAACGCGCGGGTGCGCGCTCTCGATGCCTTCCGCAACGGCAGTGTCCGCGTCCTGGTCGCCACCGACATCGCCGCTCGCGGCATCGACGTGCCCGGCATCTCGCACGTGATCAACTACGAACTGCCGAACGAGCCGGAAAGCTACGTGCATCGGATCGGCCGCACCGCCCGGGCCGGAGCCGGGGGCGCCGCGCTGTCATTCTGCGATCAGAGCGAGCGACCATATCTGCGGGCAATCGAATCTCTCATGCGCCGCAAGGTAATCGTCGCCGAGCTCCGGCCTGCCGAGAGGGCTGCCGAAAGGGCGCCTCTTTCCAAGAAGCAGCGAAGCGCGAAGCCCGCTGCGACACCCAGGCGACGCACGCAATCGCACCGAGGTTTCCCCGGCTTGCCCGGCGGCGTGCCGAAATTTGCCAACCGCGAGCGGGCGTTCCGTCACTCGGGAGAAACGAGATGAGCAATCCTCCTTCGCGCATTTCATCGGCGCGGCGCAACGCCGAGGCGCTTCTCGGCAAGGCGCAGAAGCGCGACGCCGATTTCAAGCTCGAGCAGGAGCGAGAGTATGAGGCGATGGTGTCGAAGACGGCGCGCTTGCGCGAGCTTCGTCTCGCCAAGGAAGCCGAGGAGAGGAGAACCGCTACGCCGACCACTCGGGCCCCGCGGCCTGCCAGGCCGAGGCGGTCGAAACAAACCTAGCGGTCTCTATAGAGTGTCACGATAGAGAGTCACGGAAATGGCATTCAAACCGAACTACAACCAGCAGCGGGCCGACCGGAACCGGGCCAAGGCGCAGAAGAAGCAGGAGAAGCTGAAGCGGCTCGAAGAGGAGACCGCCAAACGCAAGGCCGCGCGCGCCGAGCAGGGCGACCCCGACGAGACACCGCAAGATCGCTAGCCGAGAGCAAATCCATGCCCAAGAAACAGCCCATCGCGAATGGCTTCGTCCTGTTCGACGTGTTTTACGAGGACGGCACGCAGACCTCGAACCGAAGGGTACCTGCCGCCGAGCTCGGTGGATTGGACGGAGACCTGCCGGCCAAAGCCATAGTCGAGATGCAGGACCGCAAGATCGGCGAAATGTCGGGCGTTCCGCGCGCACGCATCAAGTCCATCACCCGCTCGCGCAAAGCGTGAGGGCCTATTTCCTGCGCGCGGCGGAATCTTGGGCGGCTGTTGCCCGATTGTACCCCGTGCCTCGCCAAGGGGCGGCCGATGGCTCATTGCGGCAAATGCTTTGCCATTCCCTGCGTGCTAGTCCTGTGCGCCACGCAATAGGCCCGTCGAAGGAGCTCAACCTCGAAGGCGACGTGGGCGGCTTCGGCGCCGGCAGCGACTTCTCCTGGCAGGTGGTCGGCACTTACGGCTTCGACACATCCCTATGCGGGACGCCGTTCCACGCTGTGCTCGGTTACCGCGCGCTCGCCGTCGACTTCAGCGAGAACGGCAAGTTCGGTAAGAACGGGCTCGATTTCGTGCAGCACGGGCCGATTATGGGTGTAACGTTCCGCTGGTAGCGTCCGAGATTTCAAAACGGTGCATGTCCTGGGAGGTAAGCTCATGCGAGTTCTTGTCGCGGCGTTGAGGGGCGTGGTGGCTGTTGCCCTTTCCTTCATCCTGATCGACGCGGCAAAGGCCGAGACCGAGGTCGCGGCCATGGGCGGCGTCATTACCGAGGAGGTCACTGTCACGGCGGTCGACGTGCCGAACCGGCTGCTCACCGTGAGCGAACCCAGCGGCAATCTGCTGACCATCAAGCTCGGCCCGAACGTGCAGCCCGAAACGATCAAGCTCAACGAGAGGGTGACCGTCAGCTACTCGGAGGAGGTCGCAACCTCACTGCAGAAGGTTGCCGGACCGCCGACCAACAGGGGCAACGCTATCGCGCGCGAGGAAGAAACCGGCATGAACATGAACCCGCCCACGGTCGCCGAGCAGGATTGGGTCGAGGTGACGCCGAGCGGTGATACCGACTTCTCGACCGTGGAAGTCACCGACACCGTCTCCGCCATTAACTACAACAAGCGCATCATCGCCTTCACGGCGGCGAACGGGCAGACGCGCAAGATCTTTGTCGATCCCACCGTGCCGGGTCTCGAGCAGATCCAGGCCGGAGATCAGGTGGTGCTGCTGGTGACGCGCTCGGTCGCAGTGAACCTCAAGATGATCTAGCGTCGCGTCGCCTCACCTGACGCGAGGTTAGGAACTCCCGTTGACGGCTGACGTTTTGTCGCCGGCCTGAACAGGAGATCACTTTTATGGCACGCAAATATTCGAAGTCGGCTTCCAAGGACGTGAAGCGCGCGATGCACAAGAAGAAGCGCGGAACGCTCAAGAGCGGAAGAAGCGGCAAGAAGGTTACCAGCCGCAAGCAGGCGATTGCCATCGGCTTGTCCGAGGCCCGCAAGAAGGGCAAGAAGGTCCCGAAGAAGAAGGCGAGCTAGCTTCCGGCCGCGGGGGTAGTCTCGCCCCGCGTTAAGATTTCTTAACCGGAGAACCGGTTTTATTCGACAGGCGTTGGCGGGAAAGACGGACGGGCACGCGAGAGCAGTGTCATGGCCGTTCGCGTCATCGCCAAAGACGGATTTCCCCTTTTCGCTGTGGCTCCCTGGGCGTCGCGGGCTGAGGCCCACGAGACCATCACTGCCGCCTGCCGGAAGGAGGCCATGGCAAGTGGGCTGGCGCGCCTCGAGCGACTCCCGGGCGCAGCAGCAAACAGCAATGAGCGCCAAGCGCCGCGGTTGTCGCTCCCGGCTCCGCTACTCGGCCGGGGCCACCTCGTAACCGAATTCAGCCGCAGACGCGGTTAGCCAGCGCCAGAAGCTTTCCGTAAGGCTGCGGAAGATGGCGATGTCGTAGCTTCGCGTGTCGTCAGCCTGCCAGAGCTGAACGCCGATATGGGAGATCGCGCTGGTGGCGGCACTGCCCAGGGGGAAAGCGCGTGAATCGAGGTCGATGGGAAGGCCTTTGGCCAGCACGTCTCGTGCCCGCGGCCCACTGATCCTCAACACTGTCCGCCCACCGCTTTGATCAGAGACAGAGGCGAGGCCTTCGAGCTTGGCCATCAGGTCGCCGGCGAGCGTCTCATTGGCGAGGCTTTCCGAAACGGCGAGCCACTGCCCAGGCCCGTAGCCTATGAACTTCGCCTTTGGTCCTTGCGCGACGTGCGAGCTCGCTGGCAGGTCCACGCCATATGCTTGTTTCACCTTGGCGCTCAGCGCGGCGGCTTGGCCCTTGCGGCAGGCGACGGTGGCAAGGCCGAGCCCGGCCAACTCGCTGATGATGACGCCCGGCTCACCTTCGGTCTTGCCGTAGCGGCCAGGCGCCGCGATCCCGGCGAGCGCCGAAATGGAGCGAAGGGTGCGATCAGACACGGAGGCGATTCCCTTCAGGATCGATATGGCAGGGCGGGCAAATTTCCACCTCGACATCGCCGTTACGCACCGGATCGGAGGCGCGCACGACCTCACCGTGACGCTGAGGTCCGTTTGTGAGCAGGCCGAGCCCGAGCCAATGGCCAAGCGAAGGCGAGAAGGCGATCGACGTGACATAGCCTTGATCGTTGGCTGCGCTCGCTTCCGCGCCTTTGGGGATGAGATGCGCTCCGGCGCGAAGCCGATCCTCGCGGTTGACCGGCCTGAGGCCTACGAGCGACGGACGGGAGGGATCAGTCAGCGCGGGCCTCGCCGCCATGAAGCGGCCGATGAAGTCCTTCTTGGCCGACAGCAGCTTGCCAAGGCCGAGGTCCTGCGTAGTGGTCTGGCCATTCAGCTCGCCGCCGGCAGGGTGGCCCTTCTCGATGCGGAGAACACCGAGCGCTTCTGTGCCGTAAGGCGCGATGCCGAAGGCCGCGCCTTCCTCCACGATCTTGCGGATCAGCGCGTCGCCGAAGCGGGCGGGTACGGCAACCTCATAGGCAAGCTCGCCCGAGAAGGAGAGACGGAACAGCCGCGCTGGCGTCCCGCCGCAGACGGTCACCTCTCCGGCCGCGAGATAGGGAAAGGCGTCATTCGAGATGTCGAAAGATGGATCGACGATCGCCTGCAGCACGTCGCGTGCGCGTGGGCCGGCCACGGCATATTGCGCCCATTGCTCAGTCACCGAGACCATTTGCACGTCGAGCTCCGGCCATAGCACCTGGGCGCAGAATTCTAGATGCTGCATGACCTTGACCGCGTTCACCGTGGTGGTGGTCACGTAGTAATGGTCGTCCGCAAGGCGCGCGGTGGTGCCGTCGTCGAGCACGAAGCCGTCCTCGCGCAACATCACGCCGTAGCGCGCCTTGCCGGCGGCGAGCGTCGAGAAGGTGTTGGCGTAGACGCGGTCGAGCAAGATGCCGGCGTCGCTGCCCTGCACGTCGATCTTACCGAGAGTCGAGACATCGCAAACGCCAACATTATTGCGCACGTTTGCGACCTCGCGGTTCACTGCATCTTGCGGCTCCTCGCCTCTCCGCGGGTAATAGAGCGCGCGGAGCCAAGGACCGGTCTCGACAAACACTGCGCCTTGCTCCTTGGCCCATTGATGCGACGGCGCGAGACGCGCCGGGCGGAAATCAGGCCCGCGGTGATGGCCGGCGAAGGCAGAAATGGCGACAGGGGCAAAGGGCGGACGGAAGGTGGTGGTTCCGACCGCGCCGATATAGCGCCCGGTCACGCCCGCGAGCACCGCGGCACCATTGGCATTGGCGGTCTTGCCCTGATCGGTGGCCATACCGAGCGTGGTGTAGCGCTTCAAATGCTCGGGGATGCGGAAGCCTTCGCGCGCGGCGAGCTTCACGTCCGACACCGTGACATCGTTCTGCAAGTCGACGAAGGCCTTGCCCCGCCCGTTGGCGACTTGCCAGATCGGGCTTGCCGCGTCGCATTCGCTGGAGGCTTGGGCAAAAGAGCGGCCTTTCGGTGTGAAACCACAAGCTTGCGCGGCCTCTGCGCCGGCGGCTTCGCCACCAGCGAGGCACGCGCTTAGACCGAACTGGCCTGAGGCCGCTCCGGCAACGTTCATCCCCGGCGGCAGAGCATCGGGAACGAGCGCCGATAGCCGCTCGCTCCATTTCGGCTTGCCGTTGAGATGGGTGGTGAGATGCACCGAAGGGTTCCAGCCGCCCGATACCGCGACGAGATCGCATTCGAGCCGCTCGGCCTCGCCGTCCGCCGTTCGGACCGTGACGCCCCTGACACCGTGCCCGCCTTGCACGCGCTCGATGACCGCGCCAGCAAAATAGCGCGCATTTGCCTTCTCTGCCTCGGCTTGCGTCGCCGGAGATGAAATCTTTCGCGCGTCGACGAGCGCCGCTACCGCGATGCCGGCATCTGCCAAGTCGGCGGCGGTGCGAAACGCATCGGCGCTATCGGCAAAGACGACGGCGCGGCGGCCCGGGGCCACACCGAAGCGGTTCACGTAGGCGCGAACGGCACCGGCGAGCATGATGCCGGGGCGGTCGTTGTCGCCGAACACGATGGGCCGCTCGATGGCGCCGGCGCAAAGCACCGCGCGTTTCGCCACAATGCGCCACAAGCGCTGGCGCGGTTCGTGCTCTGGCGGTACTGGCGCATGGTCGTTGACCCGTTCGAGCGCTGCATAGGTACCGCCGTCATAGACGCCGACTACAGTTGTGCGCAGCATGATGCGGCAATCGGGTAGCGCCTCAAGCTCGGCCTCGGCTGCGTCCACCCAATCGAGCGCGGGACGCCCTTCGATCTCATAGCGTTCCGCGAGCAGACGCCCTCCGAGCCCAAAGTCCTCCTCGGCGAGGATGACCCGTGCGCCTGAGCGGGCGGCGGCGAGCGCGGCGGAGAGTCCGGCAGGACCCGCGCCGATGACGAGTATGTCGCAAAAGGCATTGGCTTTCTCGTAGTGGTCTGGGTCTGGCGCATCTGCCGCACGGCCGAGGCCCGCGGCGCGGCGGATGGCGGGCTCATAGACCTTCTCCCAAAAGGACGTCGGCCACATGAACGTCTTGTAGTAGAAGCCAGCGCCGAAAATCGGCGCGAAGAACTGGTTGGCGGCAAGCACATCGAATCGCAGCGACGGCCAACGATTCTGGCTCGCGGCGTCGAGCCCGTCGTAAAGCTCGATGGTAGTAGCGCGCGTGTTCGGCTCGCGCCGCGGGCCGGTCCTGAGCTCGACCAGAGCATTGGGCTCCTCAGAACCTGCCGACAGAATCCCGCGCGGGCGGTGATATTTGAACGAGCGGCCGACCAGCCTCACGCCATTGGCGAGAAGCGCTGAGGCGAGTGTGTCGCCTTGGTAACCGGTGAGCGTCCGGCCGTCGAAACGGAAGCGAAGCTTTTGTGCGCGGTCGATCAGGCCGCCTTCGGTGAGACGATGTGGCTGGGGGGCCGGCATGCTTAGCTCCCCTCCCCTTTGCCGGCAAATTCGACCGCGATGATTTCATGCGTGGTGATGTTGCGGGTCACCACGAGCCAGGAGTGGCAGCCTTGGCTATGATGCCAATGCTCCTCGTGAAGACCAGCGGGGTTGTCGCGGAAATAGACGTAGTCCACCCAGGCCTGTTCAGTCGCAGGATCGAGGCTCGTCGGCCGCGCGACGGTGGCATCGCCGCGATAGGTGAACTCTTCCAGCGCGCGCTCACCGCAATAAGGGCAGTTGATCCGCATGGCCTCGTCTCAGTGCAGGTTGGGCTGCGCGCCCATGCCCTTCTCGTCGATGACGCGGCCTGCCGCGAAGCGGTCGAGCCGGTACGCGGCGGCGTATGGGTGAGGCTCATCCTTGGCGATGAGATGCGCGAAGCAGAAGCCAGAGACCGGCGTCGCCTTGAAGCCGCCATAGCACCAGCCGGCATTGAGATAGAGGCCGTCGACCTGGGTCTTGTCGATGATGGGCGAGCCGTCCATGGTCATGTCGAGCAGGCCGCCCCACGAACGCAGGATGCGTAAGCGCCCGATCACCGGCATGAGCGCCATGCCGCCCTCGCACACATCTTCGATGACCGGCAGATTGCCGCGCTGGGCGTAGGAGTTGTAGCCCTCGATGTCGCCGCCGAACACGAGCCCGCCTTTGTCGGACTGGCTCACATAGAAATGTCCGGCGCCGAAGGTCATGACCACGTCGATCAGAGGCTTCACGCCCTCGGTGACGAAGGCCTGTACCGAGTGGCTTTCGATGGGGAGCCTGAGACCGGCAAGCGCGGCAACCCGTGTAGAATTTCCCGCGCAGGTCAGCGCGACCTTCTTCGCAGCGATGTAGCCCTTCTCGGTCTCGACGCCGAGTATGCGTCCCTGGCCGATGCGGAAGCCGGTCGCGGCGCAGTTCTGGATAATGTCAACGCCCCGCGAGTCGGCGCTGCGCGCATAGCCCCATGCGACCGCGTCGTGGCGCACCGTGCCGCCACGTGGCTGGAGTAGCCCACCGCGAACGGGGAAGCGTGCATTGTCGAAATCGACAAAGGGAACGAGGTCGCGCACCTGCTCGCGGTCGAGCAATTCGGCATCGACGCCGTGCAGCCGCATGGCGTTGCCGCGCCGCGCATAGGCGTCGCGCTGCGGGTCCGAATGGAACACATTCAGCACGCCGCGCTGGCTGACCATGGTGTTGTAGTTGAGATCCTGCTCGAGCCCTTCCCACAGCTTCATTGACCATTCGTAGAAGGGCAGATTTCCGGGGAGCAGGTAGTTTGAGCGCACGATGGTGGTGTTGCGCCCTACATTGCCGGAGCCGAGATAGGATTTCTCGACCACCGCCACGTTGGTGATGCCGTGCTCCTTGGCGAGGTAGTGCGCGGTGGCAAGCCCGTGCCCTCCCCCGCCGACAATCACCACGTCGTAAAATGGCTTAGGTTCCGGCTCGCGCCACAGCGGCTTCCAGTTGCGGTTGCCGCTAACGGCATTGGCAAGCAGGCTCGCGAGCGAGTAGCGCATGCGCCCATTTTGCGCGGCGCTGCCCGGGCCGATTGACATTTTGCGACGCTTGATTGACGTTTCGCGCCATGGGTAAGGGCGAGAGTTCCACGCAAACCGTCGGATTCCTTCTCGTGCCCGGCTTTGCGCTGATGTCCTACGCGGCTGCGATCGAGCCGCTGCGCGCAGCCAATCTGCTCTCAGGCAAGGAGCTTTATCGCTGGTGGCACGCGGCACCTGGGGGCAAACCAGTGATGGCTTCCAACGGCCTCGCCATCATTCCCGATTGCGGGACGAGCTCAGACTGGAACGCCGACACGGTGTTCGTCTGCGCCGGTGGTAATCCAGCGATCTTCGACGACAAGGCTGTATTCGCGTGGCTCAGGCGCCTTGCGCGCAAAGGGGTGACGATGGGCGGGATTTCCGGGGGCCCCTATCTTCTCGCCAAGGCCGGACTGCTTGATGAGCGGCGCGCAACGCTGCACTGGGAGCATATGCCAGCCTTCCGCGAAGCCTTCCCGGACGTGACCGTGGTGCCATCGCTGTTCGAGATCGACGGCAATCGCATCACCTGCTCCGGCGGCATCTCTGCGCTCGATATGATGGTGGCACTGATCGAGCGCAACCATGGGCGGCAACTCGCCGCGTCGGTCGGCGACTGGTTCCTGCACACCCATATTCGCGAAGGCTTCGGCCCGCAGCGCATGGACCTACGCTACCGGCTCGGCGTCGCCGACGAGAAGTTGCTCTCGGTGCTGCGCGCCATGGAACGCAGCATCGAGACGCCTTTGGCCCGTGCAGATCTCGCACGCGCGGCCGGCATCTCTCTCCGGCAGCTGGAGCGGCTGTTCCAGCGCCATATCGGCCACGGCATCCACAGCCATTACCGTTGGCTCAGACTGGAGCGGGCGCGCCAGTTGTTACGCGAGACCTCGCTCCCAGTCCTCGACGTAGCGCTCGCCACCGGCTTTACCTCTTCGAGCCAGTTCGCCCGTGCCTATTCACGCGCCTTCGGCGAGCCACCGAGTGATACGCGCATGAGCGGCTGAGGGGCATTTCAGCGAGCGATCATTGGTGCGCCTCTTTGTGGTGAGCCCGCTGCACTGCAACAATTGGGTTCGTTTTTTAATTCATGCCGCGCCAGATTAAAGCTCATATGTCATGTGTAGTAGTTGCTCAAACTCGATCTCCTCGCCGAGATGTTATCGCTCACGCGCGTTTTAAGCCGCGCCATTGCTTCTGTGACGTCGAGGGGGGCCTAACTGGCGTCGAACGATCGTAAGCGATAAGATTCGGTCAAAGAACAACTTGGTCCGCTGGCACATCGACCCCCTGGCCGGTTTAATCCTTGAAGTCTCGAATAGAACCGGCCTCATTGAGCCCCGTAGAAGTTGAAGCTCATCAGGTGTGAGTCAAATGGCGTCAATAAAGCAAATCGAGGCAAATCGCTCAAATGCGCTTAACGGTACCGGCCGCGTACAGTTCAGGGCAAGGCACGCAGCAGCCGCAATGCCCTAACACACGGACTCACTGCGCAGGAGATCGTGATCCCGGGGAAGACGTAGCCGTCTATCGATCGTTTGAGCGTCAGCTGATTGACGATTTTCAACCGAATGGCTCATGCGAGCTCGACCTGATCGAACGCTTGGCCGCAACGTATTGGCGACTGCGCCGTATCCCCCGGTTCGAGGCGGCCTTGA
>DASSLP010000093.1:0-3211 GCA_035689365.1 Methyloceanibacter sp. | reverse complement strand
TTTTCATTGTTCGGCCGGTGAAATCTTTGCAACTGGCGCAGGAGCAAGCAGACGCCTGATGGTCGCTATATTGGTCAGTTTCTGGACAGTGCGGCGTAACGTGTTGACTTCATTAGCTTGATGTCTCGAATCCATAGCCTTGCAACCTATTTCTTTATCGCTACCATGGGCTTGGAAACGCTCCGCCCGCGAACCCCGCCAGCCCGTCAGTTTTGGGTTCGAATAACTACTAACACGCGAAAATCGCCCATTCGGTCCCGCCACTATGCAGCTTTGCTCGATGAGTCTCTGCCGCATTTTGAGGCAGTCCGTTGTGTGTGTTTGCGCAGCGGGGCTTTTGTCTTTGATTGGCTCTTCCGAGCCTGGAGCCCAAGCCGCGGACGAGCCTCCAGCACAAGGCACCACACCTGCCGCATCCCCGCCCTCAGCAGAAGCGCCCCCGGCCGACACCAAGCGTCCCGAAGGAGGCTTCTCGGTCGAGGTTCCGCAGGCGCCGAACCCGCGCACCGCTCTGCCGATCGGCTACATCCGCGAGGTCGGCGATCATCCCAGGCCCGCATCGCGCATGGACATCGAGCCGCTTGATGCCGGCATCTCCGGCGCCAAGATGGCAATCGACGAGAACAATGCCGGCGGCCAGTTCACCGGCGAGCTCTATAGTCTCGATACCAGCACCGTCGCCTCACCGGCCAAGGCCGTCGAAGCGCTTCAGAAATTCTACGACAGCGGCCACCATTACATCATCGTAGACGCCTCTGCCGACACGCTGCTCAAGCTTTCCGACTTCGCCAAGGACAAGGACATTCTTCTGTTCAACATCCGCGCCGAGGACGTGTCGCTCCGGCAAGAGAATTGCCGCGCCAACATCATGCATGTGGTGCCCGACCGTTACATGCTGGCCGACGCGCTCGCGCAATATCTCGTCACGCAGAAATGGACGAACTGGCTCCTGGTGCACGGCTCTACACCGGGCGACCTCGCTTATGCCGACGCCATCAGGCGCGCGGCCGGACGGTTCGGCGCCACCATCGTGGACGACCGCGAATACAAGGACCTTTCAGGTGGCAGGCGCGACGATGTCGGCACCATCCCGCCCGGCAAGCAGGCGAGCGCCGATGAGGCTTTCGCCGCCAACCCTCAATATCAGGTGATCGTGGTGGCGGATGAGGATCAGCTGTTCGGCCCATACATGCCCTATCGCGGCGGGGCCGACCCGCGGCCCGTCGCCGGCACTACGGGGCTTACCGCCACCACTTGGAGCCCTGGCCATGAGAAATGGGGCGCGACCCAGGCCAACAATCACTTCCAGAAGGATTACAAGCGACTGATGCTGCCGATCGACTATCAGGGCTATGTGGCGGCGCGCACCATCGGCGAGGCCGTGACCCGCAACACCGGCTCCGACTTCGCCACGGTTGCTGCTTTCATCCACGGGCCCGAGCTGCAACTTGCTCCGTTCAAGGGCATCAAGCAGCAATACCGCCCGTGGGACGGCCAGTTCAGGCAGCCAATCCTGATTGCCACCGACAAGGTTCCGGTATCGATGTCGCCGCAGCGGGGCTTTCCGCACGCGAGCCACGCCGAGATCGAGATGGACACGCTCGGCATCGATCAGCCCGAGAGCAAATGCAAGATGTAGGCTTGATCAGCGCTCGGCAGCAGCCGGAGCGACCGGGTTTCCGTTCTCATCCAGCACAGGGACGTTGTAGCCCTGCAAGATCGCGTAAATGCCGGCCTGGTTCTCGGCTAGAACCTTGTTGATCGAGTGCTTCCATTGCGGGTCGTTGGGACGGACGCCCATGGTGATCGGATAAACCGCGCGCGGCCCAGTCTTCTCCTTGGCAAGCGGCACGATCTTTAGCGGCACTGAGGATTGCTCGGCGTAGTAGCCTCCGACCGGTCCCCACAAGATGCCGACATCGAGCCCTCCTGAGGCAATCTCCGCGATCATCTTCTGTGCCGCTTTCGAGGCGCTTTCGTCGGCGTTGACCTCGAAGGGCTTGGTGTTGCCTGCAAGCCCATACATGGCGAGCAGGCTTGCCGGCGGCGTTCGCGCAAAGAGCCCAATCTTCTTCCCTTTGAGGCGCGGATCCGAAAGATTGTCCAAGCCAGTGAGGGACTGATCGCCTTGCCGGTAAATAAGAGCGTAGGACGTGTAGTAATACGGGTTGGTATCGTCGATTAGGCCAGTACCCTGGGGGTAGCCCATGACGAGATCGCAAGCCTCGCGTCCCATGGTTTGGGGGACGTAGCCCGTCGACTCCGAGAACCAGCTATAGTCGAGCTCGTCCCCGAGCTTCTCGGCGATGAGCTTGGCGAGCTTATTCTCGAAGCCGTCCCCCTTGTCGTTGGAGAAGGGCATGTTGTCCGGATCGGCGCAAACGCGCAGGAACCCGGCCGATCTTGCATGCCCGACACCCGACAGACCGAGAGCGGCAGCAAGCAGCGCACAAGCGGCGCTTAGTACCACGAACCTCATCGACCGGTTGGCCAAGCTCGCTATGATCGTACTGCCGTTCAAGGCTCGTCTCTCTCCAGCGCCGTCAGGGAAGCCTTATCGTAGCACATCGCTGCGGCCTCAAACGGCGCGGACTCTGCACGCGCTCAATATGGAGGTTAACCACCGATGCGGCCAGTGCAGCGCACGTTAAATGCTCTTCACTCTTGCGCGCACTTGTCGATGTTCTCGACCCGCTCGATTCCGGTCGGATAGTACGCCCCGGTCGGCTGCGTGCCGAAATCGCTCATGGTCTGCCGTGCAGCCTCGATGGCGTCGGTCTCGTTCTTGGACTTAAGCATCTTCACCGCGCAGCAGTCGGCGTCGAGCTCCATCTGCTTCAGCTGCGGCGCAATGTAGAAGAAGGGCTGCGGCCCGAGGTGACCGAATTCCTCGTGATAAAGCTTCACATGGCCGAGCGAGTGGTGGCAGCATTCATGCGCCATCAAGAACCGGCCATAGGCCGGCTTGTCGCGAAGTGCGAGGCTGTTCACGACGATCACCGGGTTGCCGTTCGAATCGAGCGTCGACATCGCCTGCTCCGGGACGTCGCGCAGCGTGTAGGTAGTGACGTCGCAATAGGGATTATCGGTCGTCGGGTAGGTTAACCTGGTCGCCTGCGCGCCGCCGCAAATGAGCCCGAGACCTACAATAGCTGCCGCCGCTACGACCCCTAGACGCATAGTCCGTCGCCCGCCATGAGTCGCTTTCTTG
>DASSLP010000092.1:0-3372 GCA_035689365.1 Methyloceanibacter sp. | reverse complement strand
CCGGCTTGGTACAGCTATTGCCGCCATATCCACGGCCCGTATTTCAACCCGAACACGGGCTACTTCCAGGCGGCTGACGGCGGCTGGTACTTCTGCCGCTAGGGCTAATTGGCGATAGGCAATTTGATCTCTCGGGCCGGGCTTTGACGCCGGTCCGGGGTGATTTTTTGGCTACGCCCTCACGCGACATAAGTGCCCGGGCCAATCCGGTGGGCCCAACCTAATCTCCCGTAAAGTTTTAGTTATTTTGACGCTTGCGTTTACTCCTGCGGCAACTCGACCGCGGGGCTGGCCCGATTGTGTCTTGATTGGGGCAGCCTCCTGGGCGAAATAAACCGCTCCGGATTGAGTCCGAAACAAGAAGGCTGGGCGGCGCGGGCTTGGAACGCTCGGGTCCGCAATGGATTGGGGACAAAGAGAAGGACTCTTGGACGATGAATTTTGTTGCCGCCGTCGGCCCCGAGATCGACAAACCCCGCGATGCTCCGAACATGCCGGCCGATCGCCAGGCGTTAGGCCTGGTCAGGCCCTATCAGGGCATGGTGGCGTGGCCGACCGTATTCCTCGCGCTTGGCATCATCGCCGCTTTCGCGCTCGTCTGCGCGCTGGGCGCCATGCGCATCATCCCGCTCTGGCTCGGGCTCATTCTCAACACGCTGATCCTCTACGCCGACCAAACGCCGCTGCATGAAGCTTGCCACGGCAATATCGCCGGCAGGGATTCAGACTATCTCTGGCTCAATCATCTTGTCGGTTACGTGTGCGGCGCGATTCTGCTGCATGAGTACAAAGCGTTCCGCTACATGCATCTCGCCCATCATCGGGACACCAACAACGAGGAGATCGACCCAGACCATTGGGTCGCGGTCGAGGGCCCCTTCAAGATTCTGTTCCGCTGCCTCACCATCGTGTTCTGGTACCACCGCTATTTCTGGCGGCACATCGCCTTCCACGCCCACATCCCCGGCATGCGGCCGCTCACCATCCATATCGCGACCATGTACGCGCTGTTTTATGGCATCGCGCTTACGCTTTCGGTGTTCGGCTGGTGGCGCGAGGTGTTGATGCTCTGGATCTTCCCGCACATCCTGGCTTCTGCGCTGATCATCTATTTCTTCGCCTATCTCACCCACAAGCCGCATGAGGTGCACGAGCGCTATCGCGACACCAACGTGTTCTGGGTGAAGGGCAAGGTGCGCGAGCCGGTGGTGAACTGGCTCTACATGTTCCAGAATTTCCACCTCATCCATCACCTGTTCCCGCGCGTGCCGTTCTATCTCTATCCGAAGGCGTTCCGCTCGCTGAAGCCCGTGCTCGACAAGGAGCAGGCGCACATCTACGAGTTCGGGCGCTAACGGAAGTCCCAACCGCAATTCATTCGTCATGGCCGGGCTTGTCCCTTTCATCCACGATTTGGTGCCCGCATGAACTGAAGAAAATCGTGTATGCCCGGCACTTCGGTCGGGCATGACGGTGTGAGGGGAAAGTCCGGCTAATGCAGCAGGAGTTCGCCATCCACGAAGCGGAACTCGCGCGGCGAGATCAACCGCCGGTGCGCGACGCGAATGCGATAGAGCGCGCCGTCGAGATTAGCGTCCCAAAAATCGAGGAAGTCGACGAGCTTCGGGAAGCGCGGGGCGAGGTCGTAATCCTGCCAGATATAGCTTTGCAGAAGCTTGGGATGGTCTGGCAGGCGATAGAGAATTTCTGCCGTGGTGAGGGAGAAGCCCTCGAGCTGGCGAGCGAAGGAAGCGTCCATTTTATAGGTCCTGCTGGTCCGGTCTTTTCGACTCTGTCCAAGTTCATAAGTGTTAAACGCCGCACTCGGTTGCGGCAAGCCTATTTCTTAAGCTGAATCAGAGCGTTGGCAGCAGACAGGAATAATTGCTAGCGGCTTAGCACTCTCATCTTGAAAGTGCTAAACTGGCGATCTAAATAGCCGCGACAGGTGCGTCCGCACCGGGTGCGCCGATCCACACCACATAAATCGCTGGAGGAGAGATAGATGAAGTTTCGTCCATTGCATGACCGCGTCGTCGTACGCCGGATCGAGGAGGACGAGAGAACCAAGGGCGGCATCATCATCCCCGATACCGCCAAAGAGAAGCCGCAGCAGGGCGAAATAGTAGCCGTTGGTCCAGGCGCGCCGGATGAGAAGGGAAAGGTCCAGCCGCTCGACGTGAAGCCCGGCGACCGCGTGCTGTTCGGCAAATGGTCCGGCACCGAAGTGAAGATCGACGGGGAAGAGCTTCTCATCATGAAGGAAAGCGACATTCTCGGCGTGCTCGAGGGTGTTCAGGCCAAGAAGAAGGCCGCTTAAGGCAATCCAGCCCACGGAGTAGAAAACAATGTCTGCTAAGGAAGTGAAATTCGCCCAAGACGCCCGTGAGCGCATGCTGCACGGCGTCGACATCCTGGCCAATGCCGTCAGGGTAACGCTCGGCCCCAAGGGCCGCAATGT
This sequence comes from Methyloceanibacter sp., assembly GCA_035689365.1. Lineage (GTDB taxonomy): Bacteria > Pseudomonadota > Alphaproteobacteria > Rhizobiales > Methyloligellaceae > Methyloceanibacter. The sequence goes on along the minus strand of DASSLP010000092.1, from coordinate 911 downwards.
CGTGCTCGAGAAGTCGTTCGGCGCGCCGCGCATCACCAAGGACGGTGTTACGGTGGCGAAGGAGATCGAGCTCGAGGATAAGTTCGAGAACATGGGCGCACAGATGGTGCGCGAGGTCGCCGCGAAGACCTCCGACAGCGCGGGCGACGGCACCACCACCGCCACCTTGCTCGCTCACGCCATCGTGCGGGAGGGCGCAAAGTCGGTAGCCGCCGGCTCAAATCCCATGGACCTGAAGCGCGGCGTCGATCTTGCTGTCGCCGCCGTGGTCAACGAGCTCAAGGCCAAGGCCAAGAAGGTCACGTCGAACGAGGAGATCGCCCAGGTTGGCACCATCTCGGCCAATGGCGATTCCGAGATCGGCCGCTTCATCGCCGAGGCGATGCAGAAGGTCGGCAATGATGGCGTGATCACGGTCGAGGAGGCCAAGGCACTCGACACCGAGCTTGAGGTGGTCGAGGGCATGCAGTTCGACCGCGGCTATATCTCGCCGTACTTCATCACCGATGCCGACAAGATGCGGGTGGAGCTCGAGAGCCCGTACATCCTTATCAACGAGAAGAAGCTTTCTAACCTGCAGACCATCCTGCCGCTGCTCGAGGCGGTGGTGCAGTCGGGCAAGCCGCTGCTCGTGATCGCCGAGGACGTCGAGGGCGAGGCGCTCGCCACTCTCGTGGTCAACAAGCTGCGCGGCGGCTTGAAAGTCGCCGCTGTGAAGGCGCCTGGCTTCGGCGATCGCCGCAAGGCGATGCTCCAAGACATCGCGATCCTGACCGGCGGCACCGCGATCTCCGAGGATCTCGGCATCAAGCTCGAGAACGTGACCGTGCAAATGCTCGGCCGCGCCAAGAAGGTGATGATCGAGAAGGAGAACACCACGATCGTCAACGGCGCGGGCAAGAAGGCCGACA
>DASSLP010000091.1:0-6635 GCA_035689365.1 Methyloceanibacter sp. | reverse complement strand
CAGCTGCCGCAAAACGCGCTCGACCGTTTCTTTGCCCTGTCGGCGCAAGAAACGAGCATCGCGACCGAGCTCCGCGCCGTGGGTTCCTCGACGCTGAAGACCACTTGCTGCGCCTTCGCCAGGCGCTCCTTGCAGACTCAGGTGCGGCAATGCTCGGCGCAGTCCTCGGCACCTCCACCACGACGGCCTATATCGAGAGCGCGGCGGGCGTCGAGGAGGGAGGCAGGACCGGCCTCACCGCGCTCGTTGTTGCCGCACTGTTTCTGCTGAGCCTATTCCTCGCCCCGCTTGCCCAGACCGTGCCATCTTATGCTACGGCGCCCGCGCTCATCTTCGTCGCCTGCCTGATGGCGGCGAGTCTCGGCGCGATCAAATGGGAGGATCCGACCGAATACATCCCGGCGCTGATCACCGCGCTGTTGATGCCGCTCTCTTATTCGATCGCCACCGGCATTGGGCTTGGTTTCATCGCCTATGTTGTGTTGAAGCGTTCGCGGGCCGCTCCCGCGAGATCAATGCGGCGGTCGGTGTCACAGCTGCGGCCTTCCTGCTGAAGCTGATCTTCGCCTGACGCCGCTGCTCAGGGCCCTTGTAAGACGTTGCTCCGCTCGCTATGAGGGTCGCGACTGTAGGCCTTAGTGTAGTGGGCAGCATGGATACCGAAACCCCCAAAGAACCGCCGCGTCATGGCGCCAGTCTGCTGAGCGTCTTCATTACCTCGCTCAGCGCCGCCATCGTGGTGGCCGGCGGTTTCGGCATCGTTGTCGAGGCCTTCATCTTCGCTGCCGCCAACTATTTCGGCCTTGGCCATATCTTCATCTATGCCGGAAGCGCCGCCAGCGCCGCCGCAACGGCATGGCTCGCCGCCTGGACCTTTGCCCGGTCCTGGCATGTGGAGCGCCGCCTCAGGGAGGGGCTCGAAGTCGACGAGCCCAAGGTCTCGATCCTTGCCAACTTACGCGGTACTTGACTACTGCCGGTGCCGGACCCGCAATTCTTCACATGCGGCCTCAATCAAAAATCCTTATGCTCTAGGAAAAGCAACAAGCCGGGGGTAGGTGCGCAAATGTCAATTTGGGGCAAGCTCGCAGGTGCAGCCGCGGGGCTCGCGATCGGAGGACCGATCGGTGCGCTCCTCGGCGGAGTCGCTGGCCACTACGTTATCGATCGCGACAAGGAGCAGGACGGGCCTGCCGAGAACCAGGTCGCATTCACCGTTGGTGTGATCGCGCTCGGCGCCAAGATGGCCAAGGCTGACGGCGTGGTCACCATGGACGAGGTCAACGCTTTCAAGGAAGTCTTCAAAGTGCCAGAGGGCGAAATGAAGAACGTGGCCCGCGTGTTCAACCTCGCCAAGCAAGACGTGGCCGGATACGAGGCCTATGCCGAGCAGCTCGCTACCATGTTCAAAGGCAACCGCAAGCTGCTCGAGGATGTGCTTGACGGCCTGTTCCACATCGCCAAGGCGGACGAGCACCTGCATCCCAAGGAAGAACAATTCCTCGCCGGCGTCGCCAAGCGCTTCGGCATGACCGACACCGAGTTCGCCTATATCAAGGCGCGCCACGTTATCGTCGCCAAGCGCAATCCCTACGACGTGTTGGGGGTCAAGCCTTCGATCAGCAACGAGGAGCTGAAGAGCCAATACCGCAAGCTTATCGCCGAGAATCATCCCGACAAGCTTATCGCGCGCGGCGTGCCCAAGGAGTTCGTGTCGCTGGCCACCGAGAAGGTCGCGGCCATCAACGAGGCCTACGATCAGATCGCCAAAGAGCGCAGGATTTAGCGCTTGCGTGCCCGCCACGGATTGATGTGATTCCCGCGTAAGCGGGAATCCAGTAACCATGCCCTAGATTATCTATTGCGGCGCGGGCTACTGGATTGCCCGGTCAAGCCGGGCAATGACGTTGCAGATGAAATGACCGCAGCCCCTGACAGCAAGCTCGCCACACTCTGGTGCCCGTCGCCAAATCGCGACCAGCGGACCAATGGCCGCGCGCCCGACATGCTCATCCTGCACTACACCGGCATGGAATCGTCGGATGGCGCGCTCGATTGGCTGACGCGGGAGGAGGCCAAGGTCTCAGCTCACTATCTTGTCGACGAGGAGGGGCGCATCGCACAATTAGTGACGGAGTCTGAGCGCGCATGGCACGCCGGCCAGAGCCGCTGGGCGGGGGAGACAGACCTCAATTCCTGCTCGATCGGCGTCGAGATCCATAATCCCGGCCATGACTTCGACTATCCCGATTTCCCCGGACCCGAGATGCAGGCAGTCGAGGCTCTCTGCCTCGACATTCTGTCGCGTCATTCCATCCCGCCAGACCGTGTGCTTGCCCATTCCGATATTGCACCGGGCCGGAAGCGCGACCCTGGCGAGAAGTTCGACTGGCAGCGGCTTGCCCATGCAGGCATCGGACTTTGGGTTGCACCGGCGCCGCTCGGAAGAGACCAAGGCTTAGGTCCTGGCGATGAAGGCGAGAGCGTCGCCGAGCTGCAAAGAGCGCTTCTTGAGTATGGCTACGGCGTCGAGGTGACGTCGACCTATGGGACTGGTCTCGAGAAGGTGGTCGAAGCCTTCCAGCGCCATTTCCGACCGGCGCGGGTGGATGGCCGCGCCGACCTGTCGACTCGCGACACGCTCGCGCGCCTGCTTAAAGCGCGGCGGGCGGCGCAAGCGGCGTGAAACAAAAGGCGGTCAGTTGGTAACGTCGAAATCCATGCCCTCGAAGGTGTAGCGGGGCTGTTGCGTCCAGACGCCGTCCTCCTGCACCGGGACCTTGTGGATCTTGACGTTGTCGACTTCGAGCTTGCCTGATTTCTGATTCACCCAGAAGTCGATGTCGTAATACTCGTCCTTGCTGCCGGGCTTGCGGAAGTCGGTGCAGACGAAATACTCGCCCTCTTTTTTCAGGTGCCGCACCGGCTGATGAATCTCGACAAAGTCGAGCGGCAAGGTCTCTCCCGTCTTGTCATCCTTGATCTCGAGCGCGCCGTTGGCGTCCTTGTGAGTCGCGATATAGCTGTGGATGGCGCTCATCACCTGCCAGGCGCGGGTCACCTCCATGTCGCCGGGGTGCTCCTGCACCGGCAGCCACCACCAGGCGACGGGCATGCGCGTGACCATGTAGTAGCTGTCACCGTCCTGCTTCGGTCCCTTCTGCACCCTTATATCCATCAACGTCAGCTGGTCGCCTTCTGGTTTGAACCAGAAGTCGATGGCGTATTGCTTTTTGGCCTCGTCCTTGTCGTGGAAGATGACGTTGGCGAACCAGCCATAGCCTTCCATCCCGCGCACCGACTTGATCTGCTCGAACAGGAGATTGAGGTCGGCATCAAGCTTCGGGTCGTGGAATACGAACGCGCCGTCCTTCGAGCGTTCGGTGATCACCTCTTGGACACGCTTATTGACGTCGTCCTCGGTGAATTCCTTGGTCGCCTTTCCCGCCGACGCCTGCTTCGACGCAAAGAACTCGCGCGCCTTCTGGAGATTGCCGGCCGGGTCCTTGAGGAAGGCGGCCTTCGAGTCCTCCGAGGAGAAGCAATAGATGCGGCCGTCGCTGTCCGTCCAGTTTACGGAGCAATCGGTCTTGGCGAGCTGACCTGAGGCAAGGCCTTCGGTGCAGAAATTGTTGAACTCGCCTTTGGCTGGTGTGGCGTCATCGCCTGATTTGCTGGCGCCGGCGTTTGATCGGCAGCCTGTGCTTCAGCTGCGATGCCGAAAGAAAGTGCCGCTGCAATCGCCGCTGAACGCGCCAGCGACGCAAGGGGCGAGCGGATGGGAATGTACGACATCACCTTAGTTTCCTTGGACGTTCCTCTGGGATTTCTACTTTCTATTACGCTTCATTGAAGGGATTTGTCTGTAACTCAAGTCACTTTGCGACCCGGACGCCGCGTCACGCTGCTTCACCTCCGCCATAGCTCGCGAGAGCCGCGCGGTTGGTGACTTCGACCGCGCCGCGCGAGGAGTGCACCCAGCCCATGCGCTCCCACTCCGCGAGGTAGCGGCTGATGACCTCCCGCACACTGCCGAGATCGAGCGCGAGCTGCTGGTGGGTCTTGGCCACTACGCCTCGCGCATTGGCCTCGGCCAAGAGCCGCCGGGCGAGCCTGAGGTCGAGGCTTGCGAAAGCTACCTCGTCGACGAGCATGATGAGGCTTGAGAGCAGGTCTCCGTAATTGTCGAGCACGAATTTGCGGAAGCGTGGAGATTCGCCCATCAGCCGGTGAAATGCGCTCGCCGGTAGCGCTGCGTGCAGCACGTCGGTTTCCGCGGTGCTCTCTGCCGGGAAGGGGCTTCCCGCCATCAGGCAGGAGGTCGTTAGCACGCAAGTCTCGCCGGGGCCGACCTGATAGAGCAGGATCTCGCGGCCGGACTCGGAGGTCTTGAACACCCGCGTCTGTCCCTCGATGCACATCACGTAAGCGTGGCACTGCTGGCCTTGGCGGTAGGCGATATCGCCTTCACGCAGCCGGTTGAATTGCGTGGCACGAAGCAGCTCCTCGCGATGCGCCTCCTCGAGCTCGGTCAAGTCGGGAAAAGTCGCAAGCCAGCGTGAGATCAAATCTGGATTGGGCATAGGGGCACTTTTGCGTGTCAGACCAATCGCGTTGCCTGATCGCGGAGGACTGAAGGCCGACGCGGCAAGTCCGACTAGGATATTAGAATGCGCGGCGATGAGGCTATCAAAATGCCGTTACGCGCCGGCAACCTTGGCGGGAGAAAAGCCCTGTAATCAAGGCCTTCAGCGCTTGACGGAACCTCGCCAAAGCCCCTTATTACCGTTGTCAGCAGGCCGGATGGCCGCTCCGCCTTGAAGTATTGCGTACGGCGGAGAGGAAAGTCCGGGCTCCAGGAAGCACGGTGCCGGATAACCTCCGGCGGGGGTGACCCCAGGGACAGTGCAACAGAAAGCAAACCGCCTCGCGACATCGGAGACGGAGTTGCGGGGTAAGGGTGAAAGGGTGCGGTAAGAGCGCACCGCGTCTTTGGTAACAAAGGCGGCACGGTAAACCCCACCGGGAGCAAGACCGAATAGGGGCGGCGCGGAGGCGGGAGACCGTTTCCAGTCGGCTTTCAGATGAGCCGCCCGGGTTGGTTGCATGAGGCGCGCCGCAAGGCTCGTCCGAGATGAATGGCCATCGCCGCGCTTCGCGGCGCGGTACAGAACCCGGCTTACAGGCTTGGTGACACGATATGGCCGGCGCGAGGGTGACCCCTTCGCGCCGGCCTCCAATTTCAGCGAAGCTCCTCTTATGAAACTCCGCTTAGCCCCAAGCGTTGACCAAGCAAGAACAGACAAACCAAGGGAGAATTCGCCATGCTTGGTTGGGCTCTAACTTTTCTTGTGATCGCGCTGATCGCGGCTGCTCTCGGCTTCGGCGGAATTGCAGGCGCGGCGGCAGGGATCGCACAGATCATCTTCTATATATTCCTCGTACTGCTCCTGATCTCCGTCATCATGCACTTCGCGAGGGGCACAGCGCCGTAGCCTAACGAGGATCGGAACAAGTAAAGGCCGGGGCCGATGAAAAGCGCCGACCTTTGTCTTAGGCGACGTCGAAGCGGTCGGCGTTCATCACTTTGGTCCAGGCCGCCACGAAGTCCTTCGCAAACTTCTCCTTCGAGTCCGCGCAGGCATAGACTTCCGCGAAGGTGCGGAGCTGCGAGTGCGAGCCGAAGATCAGGTCGACACGCGTGCCGGTCCATTTGACTTCGTTCGTCTTGCGGTCGCGCCCCTCGTACACGCCTTCGGAGACGGAAACCGGCTGCCAATAGGTGCTCATGTCGAGCAGGTTGACGAAGAAGTCGTTCGTCAAAGTCCCAGGCTTGTTGGTGAAGACGCCGTGCTTGGACCCGCCGGCGTTCGCACCGAGAACGCGCAGGCCGCCGAGAAGAACCGTCATCTCGGGCCCGGTCAGCTTGAGCAACTGCGCCCGATCGACCAACGCCTCTTCCGGCGCCATGAACTGCCGCTTGCTACTGAGATAGTTGCGGAAGCCGTCGGCGACCGGCTCTAACGGCGCGAAGGACTGGACGTCGGTCTGCTCCTGCGCTGCGTCCATGCGTCCCGGCGTGAAGGGGATCTTCACGTCGTGTCCAGCATCCTTGGCGGCCTTCTCAATCGCGGCGCTGCCGCCGAGAACGATCAGGTCGGCGAGCGACACTTTCGTGCCGCCTGTTGCCGAGACGTGGAACTCCTTCTGGATTGCTTCGAGCTTCTGCAGGACCTTCGCCAACTGAGCCGGCTCGTTCACCTCCCAGTCCTTCTGCGGACTGAGGCGGATGCGTGCGCCGTTGGCGCCGCCACGTTTGTCGGAGCCGCGGAACGTCGAGGCCGATGCCCAGGCGGTCGAGACCCAGTTGTGACACGGTGAGACCGGAGGCGAGAATCTTCGCTTTCAGCGCGGCGACGTCCTTGTCGTCGACCAGTGGATGGTCGACCGCAGGGATCGGGTCCTGCCAGATCAACCTCTCCTTGGACACGAGTGGGCCGAGATAGCGCGCGATCGGGCCCATGTCGCGGTGGGTGAGCTTGAACCAGGCGCGGGCAAACGCGTCCGCGAACTCGTCCGGATGCTCGTAGAAGCGGCGCGAAATCTTCTCGTAGATCGGGTCGAAGCGTAGCGAC
>DASSLP010000090.1:0-11670 GCA_035689365.1 Methyloceanibacter sp. | reverse complement strand
CAATAATTATAAATAACGCGCAAGGCTTGTAAAACCCCTCATCAACGCCCATGTGCTTAGTACTGGCAGGCCGGACCCAAGGCGCTGACGGTAAAGACTACCGTGCCAATTCCGTGCACGCCCCCTTTTCCGAAAAATCAGCAGGCCAAGCGCCCCTTACGGGGCGGGGTTCGGCGGCTGCCAGCCCACGAAAATCGCCTGCGATGTAACCCAGAGGCACGATGATGAATGCTACCTCCAATCCCCAAGCTGCTGCCGAGCAAGCGCGCAAAAATTACCGCGAGGTGACGACCCAACTCGGTCTCCTCGGTCTCAGCACTGCCATTCCAGAGGGCGTGCGCGCCCTTGCCGAGAAGAATCTGGCGCAGACCCGGCAGGCCTACGATCGCTCTTGGGATGTGTTCGATGCATCCGTGGCGACGTTTGAGAAGTCTTTCGACGCTGCCGGCCAAGGTGCTGCAGCGTTCAACCGCAAAATAATCGACATCTCCCGGCGAAATCTGAATTCCGTCTTCGATCTGGCCACGAGCTTGGCGGGCGCCAAGGACCTCGCCGACATCGTGGAGTTGCAAGCGGCCCATTGGCAAAAGCAGTTGGGGGCGCTCACGTCCCAAGCTGAAGAAGTTCACGCGCTCTCGACCAAGGTGGCGGCGGCCGCGGGCGAGCCGCTCAAGGAGCAGGTGAAGCGCGGCATGGATGAGCTGCGCAAGGCCACCTGAATGGCTTGTGCCGCGATGGAAATAGCCTGTGCTGATTTAGGACCAGCCCCTATTTAGGACTACTCCAATGACCGTTCCCCATTACATCAATGAACACCAATCGGATATTTCGGGCGATCAAGCCTGGCTGGTATGGGGTGGAGAACAACGGCAAGCTCTCCTCCGGCCCGTACAGAACTCCCCTTGGCCGCAGAGGCCTCAGCCTCTCGCTCAGCGCGCCAAGCGCGGCGAGCTTCTGGCGAGATGCGAACACAAGTGCCGACGTTGAAGATGCGGGGAGCTTTGCCTTGGTGCCGCAGCTTGTAGAACATGGCGCGGCTGATGCGCTCGGCGGCGCAGAACTGGTCAATGGTGTAGCTGGAAGGCTCGCGCTGCTCGGCGGCAGGATCGCGCTGCTCGGGGATCGTCATTGTGTCCACCTGCACGGGGATTGCTGGAAGTAGACTCTTATTAATATGGGTAGCGGAGACCGCGTAACCCCGCGGTTTTGTATTCCGTGGGGCTAATCCACAGCCCTCACTTTTCGGGAGGGTAGCGGTATCTCGACGCCAATGAGGCAGGTTGCGATAGCGGCCGATGCGTTTTGCAAGTACCTTGTGATCTACGTCAGGATGTGACGTTTCGTGCAAGTGGCTGGCGATTGCGTAGTCGCTAATCCCAGGGTTATCGAGCGCGTGGCCGAGTGCTTGAGCATACGCCCTTTCGTCTTTTACTTTGACGCCATAGCCCTTTGGCTTTCCATCGGGTCCGATCAGCGCCGGGAACACGTACTGGTTAAACGGCTTCGTCATCACAGTACCCTCACATTGGAGGACACCTTGCCAAAGCGCGGCGCATGCTTGCGGACGGCGTCGGCGACATAGGATGGCGCGAGATGCCCATAATGCTTCTCGACCATTCGTGTGTCGGTGTGCCCGAGGTTCGTGGCGACTACGGCCAGCGGCATGCCAGCCATCACCGAGTGGCTTGCCCAAGTGTGCCGCAGCTGATGGAACCCGACAGCTGGCTCAATTCCGGCGCGCTTGCAGGCCGCTCCCATTCTCCGTACCTGGTGACTCGCTGCCCACTCTCTCCCGAGTATCGGCGCGCCTGCGGAGCGGCCAGCACAAAGTTGCCTGAAGAACTCTTGGCCGTCTTCAGTGAGCACGACGTGCCGACCGTGACCGGACTTCGCTTGCCTAATGTGTACCGTGCCGGCGTCCGGGTTAAAGTCCCCGCAGCGTAGACGTGTTAGCTCGCCGTAGCGAGCGCCGGTCTCTAGCGCCGCGCGCACTAGAACTCGGAAATCAGGCGTGCAAACGTTGAGTAGGCGCGCGCAGTCCTGAAGGGTGAGGTAGGCGATTCTCGCCGTGTCGACATTGCTAAATGGCTTGACGCGACGCCATTGTGCGTCCGATGCAACCTTGCCTTCGCGGAACGCCATGTTCAACGCCGCCTTCAATATGGTGAGCACCCGATTAGCCGAGACTTTGCGGCGACGAACGGCCTCAGCGTCGCGGAAGTCGATTGCCCTAGTCAGCACGCCATTGCGTTTCTTCGGGATCATGGGCAGTGACCGCGACAAGTTCCGATGCCAGATCCTGATGCGCTCTGCCGTGAGCTGATCGACGAGGTCGTCACCGAGATCCGGAAGGATGTGTCGCTCGCACCGGATGCCGGTGCCGTATGAGTCGCCCCGCTCCCCTAAGTAATGCCGATAGGCAGCAATGGCGTCGCGCACGCGATACGGGCCACTATGTGCCCGCTCTTGCGCTTGCCAGAAATTGAGGATCGTATCGCCGTTAGCGTCGTCAGCGTCGTCTGCGGTACCGATGGTCTCGACCACATAGGCCTGATCGCCGACATAGCGGCGCACCACCCACTTACCTTCTCGAGCGCCCTTGCGATAGCCGATATGCAGCGCCGCACCAATAGACCGGTAATATGGCTTCCCCCGCGGTTTCAGCTTGCTGCGCGCTGTCCTACTCTCGAGGTCTGCATCCCGCACCCTTTTTGCCACGGCAAAGATGTCCTTTTGTCCAATACTGTCCAATATACGGGGGCGGACAGCAGTAGACAAGCCTGCACATGCGGGGTACTTAATCAGCCTTTTCTGGGAGTTACTGTGGTCGCGAGTGGACAGTGGTAAACGGGAGAAGTGCCTTGTCAACCCCAAGACAGACAACAGCGCCGGTGACGGCGGAGTGGGATTTCGACTTCGCCCTTGCCGCCGCGATCCTTACCGATGCCGCGGCCCGCGCCGGCGCCGCCATCATGGCGCATTATCGGGAGCGGACGCAGATCAAGCTCAAGGATGACCTTTCTCCGGTGACGCGCGCCGACCATGACTCTGAAGCCATCATTCTCGGCGCTCTCGACCGACTCGCTCCCGATGTGGCTGTCGTGGCAGAGGAGGCGAGCTCAGGAAAAGAGCTCGATCTCGGCGCCCGCTTCTTTCTCGTCGATCCGCTCGACGGCACCAAGGAATTCATCCAGAAACGCAGCGACTTCACCGTCAATATCGCTCTGATCGAGAATGGCCGTCCGCGCTTCGGCCTGGTCTACGCGCCCGCGCGAGCGCTCCTTGCCATGACAGTCGGGGAGAACAAGGCGGTGGAGGCAGAGCTTGCGCCAGATGAGTCGGGGGCCGACTTGGCCATGCTTGCCTGCCGTCCTTTGCGTGTCAGGGCCGCCACCGCCGAAGGTCTCGTCGCGGTCGTCAGCCATTCGCATCTAGACGCCGAGACTGAAGCCTTTCTGGCGAAGCTTAAAATTGCCAAGCGCTCAAGCGCGGGTTCGTCGCTGAAGTTTCTGTTCTTGGCGAAGGGCGAGGCCGACGTCTATCCGCGCTTCGGTCCCACCATGGAATGGGACATCGCCGCAGGCCAGGCCGTGCTCGAAGCAGCCGGCGGCACCGTGGTCGACACGACTGGCGTGCCGCTCCGCTACGGCAAGACGGAAGTGGGTTTGCGCAACCCAAGCTTCATCGCCTGGGGGCGCCGCGATTGATCGTTCGCGGCGTTCAGTCGAGTGGCCGGTTAACCGCGCGGTAACTCAGCCACGGTTTGGTAAGGCTTTAGGCAGATTATCGCGGTTGCAGCCGCGAGCGTGAGCCGGCCGGCACCCGGCTCGGCAGCAAAGGCCAAGCCATGCACCTCAGAGATTGTTCGATAGCCCTGTTAGCGGCGGGTCTGCTGGCCACAGCGGGCAGCGCGACTTTGGCGGACGATAACGGAACGTCCAGCGCCCCAATCCAGCTCGCTCAGGCGGACGGGCCGATGGTGATAACCCCACAGCCTAATCTCCAGCAGGGGGCAAACTCCGGTTCGCAAGCTCCCTCCGGACAGGTAGGGCCGACGCCGCCATCTGTTCAGAGCGGCCCGGGGAGACCCTACGAGCCGGCTCCCGCAGGCGGTGGATCTTATGCAGGCGCCGGGTCTTACGTGGCACCGCCGGCCGAGGGCGACGGCACCTTTAGCGTGGACGAGATCAAAGACGCGGGGCACCGCTTCTTTGGCCGCGTCTCGTACGACCTTGCCAAGGTGATCGAATATGCCTTCCAGCGTGCCGGCAGGCCCAATGGCTACATTCTCGGCGAGGAAGCCGGCGGCGCCTTCATTGCCGGCCTGCGCTATGGCGAGGGCACGCTCTATACCAAGGACGCGGGCGTCCTTAAGGTCTATTGGCAGGGTCCGTCAGTCGGCTACGACTTCGGCGCGGATGGCTCCAAGACCATGGTTCTCGTCTACGACCTGCACAGCCCCGGCGAGATCTTCAACACCTTCGGCGGCATAGACGGCTCTGCCTATTTCATCGGCGGGGTCGGCATCACCTACCTTAGCCGCGACCATGTGACCCTCGCTCCGATCAGCTCAGGCGTTGGACTGAGGCTTGGGGCCGGTCTGGGCTATTTGAAATATACCCAGCAGCCCACCTGGAATCCGTTCTAGTTTGGCGCTAAGGAAGCCTGGCTGAGACCCTTTTTCAGCGGACGGTGCCGAATTGGCGCCACCTTTCCGCTTGAGTCTTGCCCCGCAGGGGCGACGGTTGACGGCGCTTCGCGCCAAAACCGGGGAGCGCTGGTTTCGATGATCGAATGGCTCATGTTCGGGGCGCTTGGCTTCCTGGTGGGATGCCTGCTTGCGCTCGTACTCGCGCCGCCCTTTTGGAACCGCGCCGTCAAGCTCACCACGCGGCGGCTGGAAGCGACCATGCCGATGTCGCTCAACGACATCCAGGCCGACAAGGATCAGCTCCGCGCCGAGTTTGCCATCGAGCTTCGCAAGGTCGAGGTCGCCCTAGACAAGGCGAGGGAGAAAGCGATCCGCGAGCTGATCGAGGCGAATAAGCGCCGTGTGGAGATCGCCGTGCTCAACGGCGAGCTTGCCGGGGCAAAATCGAAGCTCCAGGAGAACGAGAATGCGAACCGGGTGCTGCAACAGACGATCAAGCGGCGCCTTCCCGACCTCGACAGCCGCCTGAAAGCAGCCAAGAAGGCGCTCGCCGAGCTCGAAGCGGTCAATGCCGAGCTGCGCACCACCGTCGCTTCACAGTCCGATGCGCTCAAGACGGCACGCACCACACTGCACAATCAGCGTGCTGACATCGAGCGGTTGCGCGTTGCCTTGGAAAGCGGCAGTGGCGTCGCCATGCGTGGCGTCGGCAAGGCAGAGGCCGCCCGTGCCGTCGCCGAGAGCCAACGCCTGGCCGCCGAGCTGTCGAAGGTCCAGGAGGATCTACAGCGCGCGAGGACGGGCTCGCAGGAGAACGCGTTGCTGCGCCGCGAACTCACGCGGCTCGCCTCTCAGATCCTGACCGTGGCGCGCGCGCAAGGCCCGGTCCCGGTGGCCCAGCAGCGCCCAGTCGTGACGCAGGTGTACACCGAGATCACCGCCGTCGAGGAGCCGCAAGAGCCCGAGCGCGTTCGACACCAAGCGCACGCGACCCATGCGGGCAACGGCGTCGCGCAGGAGCCGGAACTGACCGAGGCCGCGCCCGAAGTGGATGCGATGGCGGCGGCAATGTCGTCTCCAGCGGCCGATGCGACCGAGGAGTCCTCGGCTCCCGAACCCGTGAGCAAAGGCGAAGCCGCCGAGCCGAAGGGACCATTGGCGAAGCGCTTTGCCGCCCGCAGAGAGAAACGCCGTGCGCGCAAGACCGGCGCCGGGGGGAAGAGCGCGAGCTTGAGCGATAGGCTGAAGGGCCTCGTCGCCGACCGCGCCGAGTCCTGATCTCGCTGGGCCTTCAGGTCTGCAAGAATTCCCGTGAGCCTTCCTTCAGCTTGAGCGCCGTGAGGCGATTGGTGAAGCACGCACCGGTGTCGATGCCGATGCGGTTGGAGCGCGTCACAGGCGCCTTCCCCGGCGTGTGCCCATGCACCACGATCTTGCCGAACGGCTCGGCGCAATTGAGGAATGCGCCCCTGATCCAAATGAGATCTTCTTCTTGTTGCGCGGCGAGCGGCACGCCCGGCTTCACGCCGGCGTGGACGAAGAGATAATCGCCGAACGAGACGTTGAGCTTGAGGCTCTTGAGGAATTCGAGATGCGCTTCAGGCAGACACTTGGCGAAGGCGTCGCGCCATGCCTCAGCGGCCGCGCCCAGGCGCCAGAGGCTCTCGTTGTCGACCCCGTAGGAGCGCATCGTCGCCTCGCCGCCATTCATGAGCCAATGCTCGAGCCGGTGAGGCTCTTGCAGGAAATCCAGCAGCATGGCTTCGTGATTACCTTTTAGAAAATAGGTCTCGAAGCCCTTTGGTAGTCGGCTGAGGAGCCGTTCGACCACGGCGCGGCTGTCAGATCCGCGATCCACATAGTCGCCGAGAAAGACGAGCGTCAGACGCTCGACGGGTGCGCTCGCTCGCGCGTCGCTCTCGATCTTGCGCAATATGTCGTCGAGCAGGTCAGCCCTGCCGTGGATATCACCCACGGCATAGAGAAGCTGACCTTCAGGCAGAGCTGGATGGTTCGGGGGTAACAAGGACGTCAGTGACATAGGCGGCGCGCACATACTTTAATTCAAATAAGTGCGGTTAGGCCCCCCAAAGATCCGGATTCATTGGAAAGCAATTACGCGTAATTGCGGAGGAATTACGCTTGAGCCAAGGCTCAACTGTTCTCAGGCTTGCCGGACAGTTCGCGATAGAGCCGCGAGGGCAAGCCGAACACCGTGGCGACGCAATTCGCCCTGAGGCCAATGAAAAGGACCATCTCTCCGTTACGGAGTTGGTCGTCCTCGGTGATGACATAGAGCTTCTCGACATTCAGCGATGGCAAGCCTTTCAGGTCAAGCGCGCGCTGTTCGAAGGCCTTGAGGTCATCGCCTGCGAGGTAGTCGTATTTGGCGTGCACCTGCTTGATCGCTGCGGTGATCACCCTCTCGGGCTTACACACGACCGGCGCCGAAGGAGACCAATCGTTATTGTAATAGGTCGTGCCGTACGCCTGCACGAGCGGTCCGAGCCGCTCTGAATAGGCCTTGAAGGCTGCGAACCCAAGGAGCGCGATGGCGAGCGCAAGGCCGACTGCAAGTCTTGAGCGGGATGACACGGTCAGGTCCTCCGCTATCGACGCCGAGTATAAGCCCGCTGCGACGCTCTAGATAACGGAATCCGTCTCGCAGACCACCGTGTCCTGATGCCCGCATTCAGGGAGCTTGTAGCCGATAAGAGCCCCAGTCCTGAGGTCGACGATGGGAGCCGGGCAGCCGATGCGCCAGACCCGCCAAGGCGTGTTCCTATGCGCCTGGTCCCACTCGGTCGCGAGCGTGACCCCAGCCCTCGCGCATTGCTCGGCAATGGTGAAATTCGGGTTGAGCGGAGGCGTAGGATCGTCACTCGGATTGATCTTCATGCCCTCGGCGGGGTCATAAAGCTGAACCTCGTTGCGCCGGCAGACCATCATGGAATTGGGAGTGTCCCATTTCAGGTTCTCCCAGTGGGTGAACGCCGAGTTTTGATCTGGTGCGCCTGCGCTAATGGTTTTGCAGACGATAAGCACAAGTACGGGAGGAATTTGCACGCCCATGGCTAAGCCCTCCACTCAAGCGTGACACCCCTGAAGGGTGCAACCCTGCTCGCGATGGATTTGGGTTTTTGGGCCGGGGCCGTGGGCGGCTGCTTCTTCTCTTGCGCCGTGGCTTGAGCAGTGAGGAACAGGCTCGCCGTAAGGGCCAGCGTCAGTGTGGTCAGCATCAGTAAGGGCCTCCTAATGGAGTTTCTAATCAACACCACTTGGTCCCAGGCGGAGTCCTTTCTCCGGTTCTGGAAATTCGCCCTTGACGCATCCTCCATGTTGCAACGCGAAAAATGACGCTTGGGTCAGTGGGCTTTACTAGGTCCAGCGCCGCTGTCGAGGATCGAGCCCCTGAGCCAGCGCCGCCTGTAAGCCTATGTGTTAAGCCTCATTTCCGGTTCCAATCACCCATTGACGAAGCTGGCTACTTAAGCGACGCCAGAACCAGCCATTTCGCAGCTGCAATGTTGCACTGCAAAATTGTGATTCGCAAGTCATAGTTAGGGTAAGCCCAATGATGCCATCGGGCTAGAGCGGCGCGGCAACACTCGCCAGAGTTTTGGCGGAGCGGGCGCCATCTGCCCGCCAATTTGCTCAGTTTAGTGGCAAGTTTGGAACGTGATTGGCGTTTAGGCAGTGTATTTGGAATGCGCGACAATCGCCGTGGACCGGCCAGAACGGGGCCTGAGGCGTTCCGCCGCAGGTCCTATTTGCAGGTTCGGCAGCCAGGAACGCTGAACTCCGGCTCGGGGTGGGTTCGATGTCGACATCGTTACCGCTCGCCGGCGGAACCAATCCGGGCTCACTTCCGCGCAATCGCCCTCAACGGCAATATCCCCGAGTTCATCTATGCCGAGTTCGCGACATGTGGTTAGTATCCCGCGCGAGTGCGCCAGGCTCGGGCGGGTCTGAGGGCACGGGACAAGTCCGAGAACAAGGAAGACAATGCAGCTTCCCACGCAATGAGCAATGCTGGCGCGGGCCTCATCGGCAATCACCTAAGTTGAGAATGTCAGTTCGTGATGTTTAGAAGTTTAAGCACCAGCACGAAGCTCTTCATTCTGTGCAGCATGTTCATCGTGGCGCTCGTCGTCGCGATCTACAGCCTCGTCGCCGAAAAAGAGATTGCCATCCAATTCGCCCGCAAAGAGCTGGTCGGCGTCCGTTATTTTGAAGCTCTTCGCGGCGTCTATGCCGCGATTCTGGCCCAGCCGGCTGGCGGCGAAGGGGCCGCTCAGGCACCCTCCCACGAGGAAACGCTGAAGTCGCTCGATGCGGCCGAGCAAGAGGCCGCAGGTACATTGCAAACAGCCGCGTTCGAGCAGTCTTTGGAAACCACGCTGCGCAAGCTGTGGTCGAAAGGCACGGAAGGCGACCGCAGCGCTCTGGTCGTCGAGGCGCTCGCCAAAGCGCGCGATCTCGCCACGCGAGTCGGCGATGACTCAAATCTCGCACTCGATCCCGATCTCGACAGCTATTACTTGCAGGACACGGTCGTGAGGCAGATGCCTCGCCTGCTCGGCCAAATTGGCGAGACCCAGGCGTCGCTGGAGGCGCCGGCAGCAAATCCCAGCGACGAGAAGGCGCGTGTGCTCGCGCTTGGCGCCATAACGCGATCGGCCACAGACGAGATCGAGCGAAACCTCGCGTCCGCCTACCGCGGAAACGCCAATGGGCAGTTGCGCCAAACCATCGAAGGCGACGTCAGCGAGATGCTGGCAAGCATCCCGTCGTATTTCAATGCCGTGAACCAGAGCGTAACCGATCCGGCCGCAGCTCAGTCTCGCAACCGCCTCTATGACGCCACTGTAAACAAGGCGAGCGCGGCTTGGACGGTGAGCCAGTCCGAGTTGAAACGCCTTCTCAACGAGCGCATCGACAACCTGCTCGGGCGGCTGCATCGCAGCCTTTGGCTGACCGGCGCGCTCGCCGGCTTGAGCCTGCTATTGGCCTTCATCACCTATCGCCACATCGTGCGGCCCCTCGGGCGGCTTGAGGGCGTGGCGAGGACGGTTCGCGAGACCAAGGATTACCGCAATCGTATCGATTACAAGAGTGAGGACGAGATCGGGCGCCTCGCCGTCACCTTTAACGAGATGCTCGCCGAGCTTGAATCCGCGCATGAGCGGCAGATTGCCGAGCAGGAGAAAAAGGGGCTCCAGGCTATTGCCGACGTCCAGGCTTCGGCGCACGCTCACGTGGTCCGCATGCTCAATGCCTCACCCGCCGTCATCTACTGCAGATCGGCAGTCAACAATTTCCAACCGACCTTCGTCAGCGAGCGCATCGTCGATCTGTTTGGCGTCACCCCGAAGGAATATTTCGAGAATGCGGATCTCTGGCGCGAACGAGTGCCCCCCGAAGATATCCCGCGCATCGAGGCCTGGATCGATCGGTTATTCGAGCGTGGGCAGCAGGAGATCGAGTACCGCTATCGTCGCAAGGACGGGACCTATTGCTGGGTGCACGATCGGCAACATTTGCTGCGCGACGCCAAGGGGCAGCCCCTTGAGATCGTCGGTTCTTGGACCGATATCACGGCGCGCAAAGAGGCGGAGGAGCAGCGGGAGACCGCGCGCTCACGCTTGACCCTTCTCCTTGGTGCCGCGCCCTCGGTCATCTACAGCTTCGCCGCGAGCGGCGATTTCGCGCCGACTTTCGTCAGCGCCAATATCGCGCACATGCTCGGATACAGTCCTGACCAGTACCTCAAACATGCTGACTTCTGGCGCTCGCACGTGCATCCAGACGACCTTCCCGAGGTCGAGGCAAAGCAGGCCGAGTTGTTCAGAAAGGGCGTGCATCTCACCGAATACCGTTTCCGCAAGAAAGACGGCACCTATTGCTGGGTGAGCGATGAGCAGCATCTCATCCGCGACAGGGACGGCCATCCCGTCGAGGTGGTCGGGTCCTGGAGCGATATCGACGCCCGCAAGGAGGCCGAGCAGGCCTTCCAGGCGGCTCAGAACGAACTCGAAAAAGCAACGCAGGCCGCGCTCGAAGCGAACGAGGCCAAGAGCGTATTTCTCGCCAATATGAGCCACGAGATCAGGACGCCGATGAACGCAGTCATCGGCCTGTCGCATCTTGCGCTAAAGACCGACCTCACGCCGCGCCAGCGCGATTACGTGCTTAAGATCAAGAGCTCCGGTCAGCACCTGCTCGGCATCATCAACGACATCCTCGACTTCTCGAAGATCGAAGCCGGCAAGCTCTCGATCGAGACCATCGACTTCGATCTCGACAAGGTGCTGGAGAATGTCGGGAACCTGATGAGCGAGAAGGCCTCGGCCAAAGGCCTCGAGCTCATTTTTGAGGTCGCGCCCGACGTGTCGACCCACTTCCGGGGGGACCCGCTTAGGCTCGGTCAGATCCTCATCAATTTCTGCAACAACGCCGTCAAGTTCACCGAGCATGGCGAAGTTGCCGTGGCGGTGCGCGTGCTGGAGGACGACCCCGACTGCCAGCTCGTCGAATTCTCGGTCAGCGACACCGGTATCGGCATGACCGAGGCGCAGATCGGGCGTTTGTTCCAAGCCTTCGAGCAGGCCGACGCCTCAACCACGCGGAAATATGGCGGGACCGGACTCGGGCTCGCCATCTCGAAGCAATTGACCGAACTCATGGGAGGCCATGTCGAGGTCAAAAGCGAGATCGGCAAGGGCAGCACCTTCACCTTCACCGCGCGGCTCGGCAAAGGGACGGCCATCGTGCGTCCGCGCCTTCTTCAGGCTGACCTGCGCGGCCGGCGCGTGTTGATCATCGATGACAATCCGCATGCCCGCGCCGTGTTGTCTAACATGCTGACCAACATGACCTTTGTCGCCGATGAGGCGGCCTCCGGCGAGGAGGCGATCAATATGGTCAAACAGGCCGCCAATCAGAACCGGAGATATGAGATCGCCTTCGTCGACTGGCAGATGCCTGGCATGAACGGTATCGAGACCGGCAAGCGGATC
>DASSLP010000089.1:0-3633 GCA_035689365.1 Methyloceanibacter sp. | reverse complement strand
TATGACCTTCTGAGCATCGATCTGGAGGCGGCGGTTGTCTTCGGCAACTCGCTCCATTCGTCGGCTCATCCATTCTTGATATGCGGCCGTGGCCTCGGAAAGTGAGACTGCGGTCCTTATCTTTTCCATCACTTCGGCAGTTTGATCGGCTTCAGATTTCATGCGGGATAGCCACTCATCACGTATCTCTTCCCACACTTTAATGAAGCCTGGGAGCGTAGGTTGTTCTGTGGTGCCATGCTGGTCATTCATGTCACTACTCGCATCAACTCAAGGAGGCCACTCGACGGTCAAGCTTCGTTGAGACGCCCGCCCTCGAAAGTCGAAGCCCCGGATTCTCCAGTAACTTTAGTCCCTCGCGCCACACTTGGTTCGATGGCTCATTGCGTAAGAGCTTGCGTAGTCTGTTGCGTAGCTCGGCTCGGAATTCGCGGACACGGTAATCCCGCGTTTCATCCGGCTGTAGCAGGCTAGGCTCTGACTTCGAGGCGATTTGTTCAGCGCGTCGGATGGCGTCATCGACCTCGGCCAGAGGATGTCTCGGGTGTACGCGCCGAAGAGCAGTTACAACGCTGTCAACGGGCACTCGCCAACGCCCATATTGCATATCTTTCCTCCCTATATGTTGCCTAAGTTCAGACCTCCTGACATAGCATAGCGCAAAAATGTCCGGTTGCGGCGCCGGTCAACGGACCGGGGCAACGGCCGTGGCGGCGCTGCGCTCGAGTGGCGAGCCGGGGAACGCAAGCCCGACACGGGGTGGCGGGCGCACGGCGAAGCGAAGCCGCAAGCGAGAACCCGGGAACATCGTCGCCGTTTGGTCGAGCATCTCACAGAGGGCCTGGGCGGCGTGGGTTCGATGCGGCGAGCTGAGCGGAGCCAAACTAATGTGTAGCTCGCTGTCGGAGACCCGGATGTCGCCTGCGGTTGCGAACAACTCATGCAGCAGGGTTCGCCCCTCTTGATCGGCACGGGCGTAGTGAGGCCGCAACAGCGCGAGTAGATCGCTCTCGGCCTGATAGGCAACCATTTTGATGATGTCGGTCAGGTGCTTGCGCTCCGTGGCGAGCTTGACGACGGCCTGCTCGCTAAGGTCTCGGACTTCGATGCGCTTGGGAACATCCTGGCGCTGCTCGAATAGTTTCGCCAGCCGAGTACGGGCCGTGCGCAGCTGCTTGCCGAGCCTGCCATGGGCGATCTTGAACCCCCGCATGGTCGGCCGGCGCGGTTCGCTGTTGTCGGCAGCGGCGGCACCATATTCGCGTTCGAGCCTGGCCAGATCGGCGCGGGCCGCGCGAATGTTCTTATCCATAGCGCGGCGCTCTGGATTGGGAATGGTGCGGGTCGGGTCCTCCGGCTCGATCTGGTAATCGATGAGCGCATCGAGCAGGAACTCTTCTCGCATGTACTTGAAGAAGTTCTCCTGCCGCCAGCGCTCGAACATGCGGTAGGCGACCTCGAAGTCGCACAGGTCCCATCGACTGGTGATCACCTGCGTCTGATGGCCTCCCTCGCACAACCGCGTGACTTGCCGCAAGCGCAGCTTGCCTTTGAGCAAGCCCACGGGCTGGTCGTGCAGAAGATAGTCCACCCAGCATCGGTCGAGCTCGGCGCGACGCCGGATGAACCGCCGCTCCTGGATGCGACGGCAGCGGCCCTTGCGATAGGTCAGCAAGTCGAAGCCGTCCTTGACGATGGTATCGAACAGCTTCGGGCTCCAGCCGCCGCGGTCGAAGACGATGGTGATCCGTCGCTCGCCGACCAGGTCCCGCACTTCGCGAAGCAGTCTGGGCAAGGCCCTCGTCAGCGCTGCATTTACCTCTCGGGTAATCACCAGCAACGGGTCGCCGGAGCGATCGTTGATCCAGTAATCGGTGATGGCGGGCATGGCCAAATGCCGACGCGCCACGTAAGCCCTTGCGGAGATGTGGCGTTGGCCGTGATAGGCGCGCACATGGCCGTCAACGTACAAAAATCCCATGAGATGTCCGCGCTGATCGACACGCAGACGCGCAAGCTCGGCGCCCAGCTGCTCGGCGCGATGGTGCGCGGCCAGGCGGGCGAGCCGGCGCCGCAGCGTCTTCACTTCCGGCGCTCGGTCGAGCCCGAGGAGTCTGCCGAACGCAGCCGGATCGCGCTCCTTGAGATGCTCGGGCCGCTTGATGCGGAGCAGCGCCATCAGCAGGAGCGTCAGCAACGTCGTGCGCAGGCCATAGAAGGCCGGACCGATTTCGCCGTAGAGCTTGCGGCTGATCCGAAGCAGGCCGCTCTCGGCCAAACACGGGAGAGCGAACAGCACGCCGGCACCGGGAACCGACGACCCCTCGCGGAATAACGGTGCGGCATCATCGAGCAGCCCCAGATAGGCGAGCTGCCGATCGAAGGTCCGATCGCTCGCGTCGCGGTCGAGGCTCATCGGCACCGGCTCACCATCGTCCGCAGGCGCGGTGATCGCATCGCGATCGACCGCGCGGTCCTCCGCTAAGGGCATGGCACGATCCCCGGCATCGTCCGTCGACGGTGTACGCCCCACGCAAATCGCCGCTGGCTTCCCCGCTGCCGCGGTCGTGATTCCAGCCAACGCAAGCTGCGCGCTGTCGGCGGGGTTCGAAGGTCCGAGCAATTTGCGGATGGCCTTCTCGCTAACGCCCAACCGGTGCGCGATCGCCCGATTGCTCATCCCCTGACTCTTCAGCAGCTCGATGCTGCGCAGACGTTTCCCGGAGATGCGTCGTCGACCGCGCCGCCATCCTTCCTCGCGAGCAAGCGCCGCCATCCCGCCCTGCGCATAGCGGCGTTGCTGCCGCCGCACGGTGCGCACCGATCGCGCAAACACTCGCGCCACATCCGTTTGCTGAGCAAAACCCGACTCCACCAGGAACACCATCGCATAGGCCTCAGCAACCGCATCCTCGGCGCGATAGTGATGCACCGGCAGTCCGGCGACGACGATCACGCGCCGATCCGCTTCGATCCGCAAGCTGCAGCGCGCGTTGATGACCACGGTATTAGACGCCGCCGGCAACGGCAGCGCCAAGGCTCGTTGGACGCTCATGCGCCGGGCTAGAGCGGACAAGTTTGAGTCCGCAAGCTCCGCCGCAAAACCTCCGCCGTTCCAGGGAGTTGCCCGTCGCAGCCCGGAAAAACCGGACAGGTATTGGTCCGCACCTCGAAATGCCAAAAAGCCAGTGATTTCAGTCGTGGAAATCGGTTATGTCAGGAGGTCTGAATTTACAGAGTCGCGCTCGCAACATTTATCGGCTTCGCACTCTCCGTAGCTATGGCAAGTCATAGCATTGCGCAACAGCAGCAACTCATCGGCACATGGCTCTTAGTTTCGGAAATCACTGAGTTCCCCGATGGTAAACGGCTAGAGGGCTTTGGCGGCAACCAGAAGGGCATTCTCATGTTCGACCGTACGGGTCATTATTCGTCACAACTTACGGGCGCTTCGCGTATTAAATTCGCATCCACTCGACTTCAAGGAACGCCCGAGGAGAACAAAAGCGTATCCGCGGGATCGCTGGCTCATTTCGGCACGTATTCGATCGATGCGGCGGGTACAACCCTCACTTTTCATGTGGAGCGCAGCTCGTTCCCGAATTGGGATGACACGGATCAAAAATGGTCGAT
>DASSLP010000088.1:0-33778 GCA_035689365.1 Methyloceanibacter sp. | reverse complement strand
GCGGTGGCGGTCTCGGGTGGTGGTGCGGCCTTGGCAGAGCGCCGCGCCGCGAGTCTTCCGAAAATACCTCCAGATTTTTGCGGCGGAGGTTCTGCGGCTGCCTCTGCATTGATCTGCGCGACCTGGGCGGTGAGGTCGTCGCCGACATCGAATTCGGCGTCGGCTTTTGTCTCGGACAAGCGGTCGGTCAGGCTCGGCTGTGGTGAAGGCGGAGGCGATGCAGGTTGTTTGACGCCTGGGAAGGTGCCGAAGCTTGGGCTTGCGCTCGCAGGAGCCGGCGCTGGCTTCGCCTTGGGCTTGGGTGCCGGTGCAGGCTTCGGCGCAAACGGCTGGGCCGACGGAGCCGCTACGGCCGGCGCAGGCTCCGGCGCGCTTGCCACCGGGTGCGCCTGCCAAACATGGCCGCATTTCGAGCAGCGGACCTTACGGCCCTCAGGCGGGAATGCCGCCTTGACCTCGTAGCGCGTCTCGCAGACCGGGCAGATGATCAGTGTTGCCATCGAAATCAGCCAGAACGGCTCGCTATCTTAGGATTTGCCCCGGGCCCCATGCCCTTGCCCAAATCCATTGATACCGGAGCCCGAGTTCAGCATAAAGTGCCTATCTTCCGCAATGTTAAGAGGCTTAGGGAACCCGGGTGATTCGCTTTGACAATGTCGGGCTGCGCTACGGCTCCGGCCCCGAAATCTTGCGCGACGTCACCTTCCACGTGCTTCCCGGGTCCTTTCACTTCCTGACCGGACCATCGGGGGCCGGCAAGACCACGCTTTTGCGGCTCCTGTTCATGTCGCTCAAGCCGAGCAGGGGGCTCATTTTCGTGTTCGGCGATAATGTATCTGACCTCTCGGCCGGTGGTCGATCAGAGCTCAGGCGGCGTATCGGCATCGTGTTCCAGGATTTCCGGCTGCTCGACCATCTCACCACCTGGGAGAACGTAGCGCTGCCGCTGCGCGTGATGGGCAAGAAGGAGTCCGACTACCGCGAGGACGTGACCGACCTCTTGCGCTGGGTCGGGCTCGGCGAGCGCATCAACGCCTATCCCGAGACCCTGTCAGGCGGCGAGAAGCAGCGTGCGGCGATCGCTCGCGCGGTGATCGGCCGCCCCGAGCTGCTGCTCGCCGACGAGCCCACGGGTAATGTCGATCCGGTCATCGGTAACCGTCTGCTTCGCCTGTTCGTCGAGCTCAACCGGCTCGGCACCTCGGTCATCATCGCGACCCACGATTATGCCCTGATGGACCAGCTCAATGCGCCGCGGCTCATGCTCCACAACGGTCACCTGCATGTGCGCTGAACGCTCATGACCTTTTTCTCCGACATCAGGCATTACCCATGGACGAACCTTCTGACCGGACTGTTGCCGGTCGGGCTCGCCGCGCGGTTCCCTGCCCGCTTTCAGAGCAAGCAGGCACCGATCGTGCCGCCGGCGTCGATTGCAGGCAACGCGCTCACCGTGGTGATCGCCATCATGTCGTTCCTCGCCTGCCTGACCGCTGGCGCCGTGTACATGATCAATCAGTCGGCGCAGGCGTGGGTCAACGACATCTCTAGCGAGATCACCGTCGAGCTCGATCCCGTCAACGAGGCCGACATCGAGAAGAAGATGACGCTCGTCTCGCTGTTCCTCGCCAAGCAGAAGGGGATCACCGAGGTAAAGCCGCTGACCGCAGAGGACTCTGCCAAGCTGCTCGAGCCTTGGCTCGGACAGTCGAGCGCGCTTCAGGCGCTGCCCATCCCGCGGCTGATCGCGGTCGAGATCGACCGGTCGAATCCTCCCGACATCGATCTCATCAAGACGGCGCTGTCGCAGAACTTCGAAGGCGTCACGCTCGACGATCACCGCCGCTGGCAGGCGGAGATCCGCACGCTGACCCGCTCCGCCGCGCTTGGCGGCATCGCCGTGCTTGGCCTGGTCGCGGCGGCGACCATCGCCGTGATCGTGTCGGCGACGCGAAGCGCCATGGCATCGAACCGCGAGATCATCGAGGTGCTGCATTTCGTCGGCGCCAATGAGCGCTTCATCAGCAGCGAGTTCGAGCGGCACTTCTTGGGGCTCGGCGTCCGCGCCGGATTGATGGGCGCGGTCGCCGCCGCAATCGCCTTCGTGTTGCTGCCGGTCGTGACCCACATGCTAGGCGGCAGCACTATTACCGCGGCCGAGACGCAGCGTCTGATCGGCTCCGGAGAGCTTGATCTTCCAGGCTATTTTCTGTGCGTGCTGGTGGTCATCGTCGTGGCTTGTCTTTGCATGATCACCTCGCGACTCTGTGTCATCCGCGTGCTGAAGTCGTACGCCTGATCCGGCTCTCTCACCCCGCAGCGCATGAGCAATGGCGATTTCGCGCAGCCTCGATTTGTGCCTATTCTTGCGCCGCCTAAGAAGCGTAGGAGTAGACGGTGAGGGAGGAAGAGGAAGAAGGTCCCGAGCGCTTCCAGCGTTTCAGTGGCTTCGTGGGCGGCGTCCGGCTCATCTTCGATTTTCTGCTCTTGCTGTTGGTGATGCTGGTCATCGGCTTCGTCGTGTTTGCCAACAGCATCGAGCGCGAGCAGAAGGCGCCGCAGCAAAAGGCCGACGGCATCGCCGTGCTCACCGGAGGCGTCGCTCGCATCGACCGGGCGATGAAGCTGCTCGCGCAAGGCCAGGCCAAGCGCGTGCTGATCACCGGCGTCAATCGCACCGTGACCACCGACGAGCTTAAGGATCTGGCGAGCCAGGGCGACCAGTACTTCGCCTGCTGCGTCGACATCGACAAGGAGGCGCGCAACACCATCGACAACGCCACCGAGACCAGCGAGTGGGCCGCGCTGCACAAATATTACACGGTCATCGTGGTCACCTCGAATTATCACATGCCGCGCGCGCTCGCCGAGCTTGCCCGCGTCATGCCGGGTGTGACGCTCATTCCTTACGCCGTAGTCGACAACAACGTGCATCTCGAGCCGTGGTGGGCTTATCCCGGCACGACCAGACTCTTGCTGTCCGAATATCTGAAATATCTGCCGGCGCTCGGGCGGCTTGGAGCCACCAATCTGCTGCGCGCGTTCCTTCCGGGCCCCAGCTCTGTCGACGTGCCGGAGCCATAGTCACCTTTTGAGCCCGATGGCGCGCTCGCTCCTATTCAATTTTCTGTTCTACGTGACGACCACGCTGTTTGTCGTGATCGGCAGTCCCCTTCTGTTTGCTTCCCGCAGATGGGCCATGGCAGCGCTCGCCGTGCATGGGCGCTTCGAGCTGTGGCTGCTCAAAGTCCTTGTCGGCACACGGCTCGAGGTCAGAGGCCGCGAGAAACTGCCAAACGGCCCATGTCTCGTCGCTTCGAAGCATCAGTCGGCATGGGAGACCTTCGCGCTGATCCCTCTGTTTCGTGACCCGGCCCTTCTGATGAAGCGCGAGCTGTTTTGGATCCCTTTCCACGGATGGTTCTCGAAGAAATTCGAGATGATCCCGGTCGATCGCGACAAGGGGCCGGCGGCTCTTCGCGCCATGCTGCGCGAAACCAAGAAGCGCGTGGC
The DNA here is from genome assembly GCA_035689365.1 of Methyloceanibacter sp. Classification (GTDB taxonomy): domain Bacteria; phylum Pseudomonadota; class Alphaproteobacteria; order Rhizobiales; family Methyloligellaceae; genus Methyloceanibacter. Next base: position 30,265 of record DASSLP010000088.1, on the reverse strand, counting down.
CCAAGGCCGCGAGATCATCATCTTCCCGGAAGGCACGCGGCGCCCGCCAGGGGCACCTCCCGACTATAAGACCGGCGTCGTTCTGCTTTACGAAGTGCTGGGCATCCCTTGCGTGCCTGTCGCACTCAACTCCGGCCTTTTCTGGCCAAGGCGCAGCCTCCTAAGAAGGCCGGGAACGATTGTGGTCGAGTTCCTCGACCCGATTCCGCCCGGCCTGCCCAAGAGCGAGTTTCTGTCGCGACTCATCGAGTCGATAGAGACCGCCTCGAACCGCCTCCTGGCCGAGGCAAAAACCAAGGAACCAGGTTCTGCCGCCGTTAACCTTTGAATGCTTGACTCATCCCGGGCGGATGTTCCATCTTTGTTCCAGAGAATCGTGGTGCTGTCTTGAAATCGCCATACGTCAACCCATTTGACGGGGCGATTTACTGGTTAACGGGGCTCCAACCCATGTGGATGCGCAAAGTGGAAGTCGAGGGTAACCATTGGGGCCCGGCCGACGAGCCGGCAGTTGTCTGCTCTGAGGCGGTGTTCGCCCAGGCCTTCCATTATTGGCGCGGGGCCTCTGGCCGCCGCTACCTGCACAGCGTCTACACGCTGATCGGCTGCCCCGCCCTGCCGCGGGCCAACTACATCCTCGTTCGCCGTTATGACAACGGGCTCCGCGTGGCGCTCGCCTTCGGTCAGACCAAGGATGATGCCGATACGCTGAACCTTGCCCATCTCCGCCATCAGGGCGCGAAGATTGGGGCCAACGAGGTGCATATCCACCTTCTGGCCGAGACCGTCGAAGATCGTGCCCAGGTCGAGGCCGATCTTTCCGCTGCGCATACGCGCCGGGTTGCTGCCGCTCACGCGGCCTAACTCGCTTTCGCGTTATTGGATGAAGCTTAGGAGCGGCGGGAGAGCTGCTCGAGCCGCTGCTGCATGGCGGAGAGCTCGGCCTTTAGCGTGGCGATCTCGTCCTCGGCAGGCTTGCTGTTGGAAGGCTTAGCCTCTCCGGTCCCGGCCGTCTCGCCTTGGGAATTGCTTTCCGGCGCGTCGCTCTTAGCGAAGGGGCTAAACAGGCCGAGCGCCCGCTCGAAGGTGGCGAAATTTTTGCGCACCTGCTCCTGCATCGCCTCGAAAGCCGCGGTGCCAAAGGCGTGGGCAAAGCGCCGCCGGTATTGCTCCTGCTGGCGGGTGAGCGAATCGAGGCTGAACTCGAGATAGCTCGGCACGAGCTTCTGCATGCTGTCGCCGTAGAAGCGGATCAGTTGCCGCAGGAAGCCTATGGGCAGCAGGTTGGTGCCCCTGCTCTCCTGCTCGACGATGATCTGTGTCAGGACAGAATGAGTGAGATCTTCGCCGGTCTTGGCGTCATAGACCACGAAATCGCGCTCAGACCGGACCATCTCGGCGAGGTCTTCGAGCGTCACATAGGTGCTTGTGTCGGTATTGTAGAGCCTACGGTTGGCGTATTTCTTGATGATGACCGGCCGGCTATCCTGTTCCGCGTCCCTTGCCACGTCTTGAGCGCTCCTAAGTCCTTGGATCGGCGACCCAAGGTTGGCTTATGCCGCAACTGCGAAATCAGTACCACGTTCCTTGTGCAAAGCACCAGAGGCTTTGCCGGGAGCCTTAATGCAGATCAAAGCCCAGGCGTCCATGGTGGGCTTCCATAGACAGAATCACTAAGTTATGACCTTGGTCCCTTCCGGAGTTGGAGATCGGTATGAAAGACGAAGAGATTGTCATCGTGAGCGCCGCGCGCACGCCGGTTGGCTCCTTCAACGGCGCCTTGTCGACCCTGCCGGCACACAAGCTTGGCGAGGTCGCCATCAAGGCTGCGCTCGAGCGCGCTCACGTTGACCCGGCGGATGTCGACGAAGTGATCATGGGGCAAGTCCTGACCGCTGGCGAGGGCCAGAATCCGGCGCGGCAGGCTGCGGTCGCCGCCGGCGTCCCAGTGGACAAGACTGCCTTCGGGGTGAATCAGGTATGCGGCTCGGGTCTTCGGGCAGTGGCTCTCGGTGCCCAGCAGATCGCCTCGGGCGATGCCGACATCGTGGTCGCCGGCGGCCAGGAGAGCATGAGCCTCGCCCCTCACGTCGCGCATCTTCGCAGCGGACAGAAGATGGGGGCGATCGAGTTCACCGACTCGATGATCAAGGACGGGCTGTGGGAGATCTTCAACGGCTACCACATGGGCAACACCGCCGAGAACGTGGCCCGCCAATGGCAGATCACCCGCGAGGAGCAGGACAAGTTCGCCACCGCCTCGCAAAACAAGGCAGAGGCTGCCAAGAAGGCCGGCAAGTTTAAGGACGAGATCGTGCCGGTCACCGTCAAGACGCGCAAAGGCGACACGGTTGTGGCCGAGGACGAATATATCCGCGAGGGCGCCAAGGTCGAGGACGCGGCAAAGCTAAGGCCCGCCTTCGACAAGGAAGGCACCGTCACCGCCGGCAATGCGTCGGGCATCAATGACGGCGCCGCCGCTGTCGTGCTGATGACGGCGAAGGAAGCCAAGAAGCGCGGCTTGAAGCCGCTCGCCCGCATCGCCTCCTGGGCGACGGCCGGCGTCGATCCCAAGGTCATGGGCTCAGGCCCGATCCCAGCCTCGCGCAAGGCGCTGAAGAAGGCGGGCTGGAAGATCGGCGACCTCGATCTAGTCGAGGCCAACGAGGCCTTCGCCGCTCAGGCGCTCGCCGTCAACAAGGACCTCGGCTGGGACACCGGCAAGGTCAACGTCAATGGCGGCGCCATTGCCATCGGTCACCCGATCGGCGCCTCCGGCGCCCGCATTCTCACCACGCTGTTGCACGAGATGCAGAAGCGAGACGCCAAGAAGGGCCTCGCCACGCTCTGCATCGGCGGCGGTATGGGCATCGCCATGTGCGTCGAGCGGGACTGATCGGTCCCGCTAGAAGTTCGGATTTCATTCGTGTCTCCGCGACGCTCCGCGGAGGAATCGGTTTTGAGTCGAAGCAGGCGCCAAAGAAGCGCTTCTTAAGGGAGGAGAGGCATGGCTAGGGTGGCTTTGGTCACTGGAGGTACGCGCGGTATCGGCGGCGCGATCGCCAAGGCGCTGAAGAAGGCCGGCTACAACGTCGCCGTCAACTATGCCGGCAACGATGTGGCCGCCGAGGCCTTCAAGAAGGACACCAAGATCCCGGTCTACAAATGGGACGTGGGCGATTACACCGCCTGCGAGCAGGGGATCGTCAACGTCGAGAACGAGGTCGGCCCCATCGAGGTACTGGTCAACAATGCCGGCATCTCGCGCGACGCCATGTTGCAGAAGATGAGCCACGAGCAATGGTCTGAGGTAATCCGCACCAATCTCGACTCGCTGTTCAACATGACGCGGCCGATCATCAACGCCATGCGCGAGCGCGGCTTCGGCCGCATCATCAACATCTCCTCGATCAATGGGCAGAAGGGGCAGCTGGGCCTCACCAATTACTGCGCGGCCAAGGCCGGCATGATCGGCTTTACCCGCGCACTTGCGCTAGAGAGCGCGCGCAAGGGCATCACCGTGAATGCGATTGCTCCCGGCTATGTCGCGACCGATCTGCTCTCTGGCGTGTCGGAGGAGGTGATGAAGTCGATCGTCGGGCAAATCCCGGTGGGACGGCTTGGCAAGGCCGAGGAGGTTGCCCGCTGCGCGGTATTCCTCGCCTCCGACGAGGCTGGCTGGATTACGGGCTCGACGCTGACCATCAACGGCGGCCAATTCATGGATTGATCGGTTACCTCTCCCCTGCGGGGAGAGGTCGCGCCGAAGGCGCGGGTGAGGGGACTTCAAACTATCCGATTCTCGAACCCCCTCACCCCTGCCCTCTCCCCACCGGGGAGAGGGCTTCGTGCCTAGGGTTCCCAGCCTTCTGGGGCCATCTCGAAACCTGAAAACTCGAAGCCTGGCGCGACTGTGCAGCCGACCAGCGTCCATGCCCCAAGGCTCCGCGCGCTCTGCCAGGCATGGGCAGGGACCGCGGCGTGCAGGAGTTCGCCCCTCAGCCAGTCGAGCCCTAGGCGATAGTCGTGACGCGCCTCGCCGTTCTTGGTTTCGAGCAGGAGCGGCGCCCCGCCATACCAATGGAACATCTCAGTCGCGTCCACACGGTGCCAGCGCGCGACCTCGCCGGCCTTGAGCAGATAAAGGATGGCAGTCGAATGGGCGCGATCGCCGTGACCCTTTTCATCGCGGAAAGTCTCCCGGAACCAGCCGCCTTCCGGATGGGGCTTGAGGTTCAACTCCTTGATGATCTCGTCTGCTGTGAGCGGCTTGTTCATGATTCAGAACCGGTCCTTGCGGCGGCGGATCTCGCCGAAAATTTCGTATAGCGGCCGGCCCTCCATGCTGAGCCGCTTCTGGATCGCCGGGCTAGACGGCCGCAAGAAAGGATTGGTGGCAAGCTCCTGCTTGATGGTCGTCGGCAATGCGGGCTTTCCTTCTTTTGCAAGCGTCGCTGCCTCAACGGCCCGCAATTGCAGCGCTGCGTTTTCCGGCTCGACGGTGAGCGCGAAGCGGCAATTGTTGTTGGTATATTCGTGGCCGCAGTAAAGCTTCGTCTCCGGCGGGAGCTTGGCGAGCTTCTCGAGCGAGGACCACATCGTCTTGGCGTCGCCTTCGAGCAGCTTGCCGCAGCCGACCGAGAACAGCGTGTCGCCGACGCAGACGATGCCGTCCTCCGGGAATAAATAGCTGACATGGCCGCGCGTGTGGCCGGGCGTCTCGATCACGCGCGCCTTGGCACCACCGATCTCGACGGTGTCGCCTTCTTTGACCTCGACGTCGATGCCGGGAATCGAGTCGGCCTCGCGCGCCGGGCCGACAATGGTGCAACCGGTCATGCGCTTCACGATGGTGTTGCCGGCGGTGTGGTCGTGGTGATGGTGCGTGGTGAGGATGTGGGTGAGCGACCAACCCTTCTCGTGCAACGCAGCGAGCAGCTGCTCGGCATCTGGCGCGTCGATCGCGGCCGTCGCACCCGTGTTGGGGTCATGGATGAGCACTCCGTAATTGTCGCTTCGCGTCGGGAACTGATGAACTTCAAGCCGTGCCATCGCGCTCTTTCACCAAGTTTCGGGGCCGGCCGGGACCGTAGCATCCTCGCGAAGGGGATTGAAATGGAACCGGGAGCAGTCGAGAACTGACGCTAAATGCTAGCAGCGTCAGAATCGGTCCATGCAGCTCGACGCCATCGACCTCAAGGATTTCTATGCCTGCCCCCTCGGCGTGGTGGTGCGCAGGCTGCTCGGCGCGCGCGTACGTTCGCGTTGGGACGACCTCAAAGGCTTGTCGATCTTCGGCGTCGGCTTCGCCACGCCGTATCTTGCCGCCTGTCGGGGCGAGGCTCAGCCCTTGGGCGCGCTGATGCCGGCCGAGCTCGGCGCCATTCCTTGGCCTGAGCAGGGCCAGTCGTTGACCGTGCTGGTCGAGGAGACTGGGCTTCCCCTCGACGACGAGAGCGCAGACCGACTCCTGCTCGTCCACATGCTCGAGTGGTCGGAGAAATCGCGCGAGCTGTTGCGCGAGCTGTGGCGGGTGCTGAAACCGAACGGACGACTCTTGATGATCGTGCCAAATCGCCGCGGGCTGTGGGCGCGCGTCGACACCACGCCGTTCGGCTATGGCAGCCCGTTCAGCCGGACGCAGCTCAACAAGCTCTTGAAGGAGTGCTTCTTCTCGCCCGAGGATTGGGACTACGCGCTCTATATGCCGCCGTTCAACTGGCGCGTCCTGTTGCGCTGGCCGGTGTTCTGGGAGCGGCTCGGGCTTGTGCTGTGGCCGACCTTCTCTGGCGTGATCCTGGTCGAGGCAACGAAGCAAGTCTATGCCGCGGTGCCTCTGCGTGAGCTACGCAAAGTCCGCCGCCGCATCCTGCCAATGCCTGCCGGAGTGACGCCGCGCGGACAGACTCTACCGCGACAATAGGAAGACCGCCTGCTCGCCGAACAGGTTCTGCATGAAGAGCGGCATGGCGACGCCCATCTTGCGGCCGTAGGCGTTGACAGCAACCGCGCGCTCCACCTTGGCGCCCACATCTTTGCAGAGATCGAGGAAGTCCTTGATGGTGCAGAGATGGATATTCGGCGTGTCGTACCAGCGGTCGGGCAGATTGTCGGTCTTCGGCATCTTGCCGCCGAACATCAGCCCAGCCCGCACGCGCCAATGCCCGAAATTGGGGAAGGACACTACCGCGCGCTTGCCGATCCGAAGCAGCTGCTTCAGCACATCGCGCGGGGAATAGGTCGCCTGGATGGTCTGCGACAGGATCGCGTAGTCGAAGGCAAGGTCTGGGTAATAGACGAGGTCGGTGTCGGCGTCGCCCTGGATCACCGCAAGCCCCTGCGCCACGCAGGAATTCACACCGGCCTGAGAGAGCTCGATGCCGCGCCCGTCGACGCCTTTCTTCTCGGCGAGCAGCCTGAGCAGCGTGCCGTCGCCGCAGCCGATATCGAGGACCCGCGCGCCAAGAGTCACCATCTCGGCGATGAGCAGAAGGTCTACGCGGCTCGTCGTGTCGGCGACGCGCACGGTGTGGGAGGGCACGTTCAGGTTCATGCCGCAATCCCTCGCTTGCGCGCCGCGGCGCTCAAGAAACCGCGGATGGTGTCGAACAGCTCCGGCTCATGCAGCAGGAACGCGTCATGGCCCTTATCGGACCTGATCTCGACAAAGCTCACCTTGGCCGCGACCGCGTTCAACGCATGCACGATCTCGCGGCTCTCCTCGGTCGGGAACAGCCAATCGGATGTGAACGACACGAGACAGAAGCGCGTCCTGGTGCCGCGGAAAGCGTTGGCCAGCACCCCGTCATGATCGGCGGCGATGTCGAAATAGTCCATGGCGCGCGTGATGTAGAGATAGGAGTTGGCGTCGAAACGGTCGACGAAGGAGAGGCCCTGATAACGGAGATAGCTCTCCACCTGGAAATCGGCGTCGAAGCCGAACGCCACCTTCTCGCGATCCTGAAGATTGCGCCCGAATTTCCGGTGCAGCGCCGCATCCGACAGATAAGTGATGTGCGCGGCCATGCGCGCAACGGCGAGCCCCTTGCGCGGGTTCTTGCCCTCTTCGAGATAACGGCCTTGGCACCAGTCCGGGTCGGCCATCACCGCCTGGCGTCCGACCTCGTGGAAGGCGATGTTCTGCGAGGAGTGCCGCGCGGAGCAGGCGATCGGCACCGCGGAAAACACGCGGTCCTTGTAGCTTGCCGCCCATTCCAGCACCTGCATGCCGCCCATCGACCCGCCGAGCACGGAGAGCACGTCGGCAATGCCGAGATGGTCGAGCAGCCGCGCTTGCGCGCGCACCATGTCACGCACGGTGATGACCGGGAAATCGGGACCATAGGGATGGCCGGTGAGAGGGTTGGTGGAGCTCGGCCCGGTCGAGCCCATGCAGCCGCCAAGCACGTTGGCGCACAGCACGAAGTAGCGGTTGGTGTCGATCGGCTTGCCGGGGCCGACCATGGTCTCCCACCAGCCGGGCTTGCCGGTGACGGGGTGCAGGTTTGCGACGTGCTGGTCGCCAGTCAGCGCATGGCAGACGAGCACAAGGTTCGACTTGGCGGCGTTAAGCTCGCCATAGGTCTGATAGGCGATGGAAAATTGCTCGAGCCCGCTCCCGCAATCGAGCGGCAACTTTTCGTTGAAATGGACGATGTGGCTTTGCGGGTTGGTAATCTGCGCCAACCGCACCGAGTTATCGGTGATGGACTGCGCCGTAGGGGTTTCGCTCATCTTAAGTTCAGTCGCCCGAAGTCGCGTCTCGCCATAGCTCTATTTACACAATTCGGCGTTAGCTAGGAGCTTACCGCTGAAAGTCAATCTTTTCTTTGCCTTGCCGCAAGGATTGGGCCTATGAGAGGCCGCCTGCAACACTCACCGAGGAGTGAGACAGATGGCCGCCGCCAAGGGGGGCCCTAGCCCACGCCCAGGCGTTCTCGACATCGCGCCCTACGTGCCCGGCACGAGCGCGCTGCCCGGCGCGGGCGCGGTGATCAAGCTCTCCTCTAACGAGACGCCGCTCGGGCCTTCGCCCCGCGCCATCGAGGCTTACGTCGCGGCAGCGAACTCTTTGTCACGCTACCCTGACGGCTCCGCGCGGACGCTGCGCGAGGCGATCGGCAAAATGTACGGGCTCGATCCCGGCCATATCGTCTGCGGCGCCGGTTCCGACGAGCTTCTGAACCTGCTGGCGAGCGCCTATCTCGGCCCGGGCGACGAGGCGATCTACAGCGAGCACGGCTTCCTGGTTTATAAGATCGCGATTATGGCGCGTGGCGCCAGGCCGGTCGTTGCACCGGAGACGGACCTCACCACCAATGTCGATGCCATCCTCGCGCGCGTTACGGACAAGACGCGCGTCGTGTTCATCGCCAATCCCAACAATCCGACCGGAACCTACGTCCCGTTCGACGAGGTGAAGCGGCTGCGCGCCGGTCTGCCCGACGCGGTGTTGCTCGTGCTCGATGCGGCCTACGCCGAATATGTGCGCCGCAACGACTACGAAGCCGGCATTGAGCTTGTCGCCACCACGCACAACACGGTGATGACGCGCACCTTCTCCAAGATCTACGGGCTCGCCTATTTGCGCATTGGCTGGGCCTATTGCCCGGCTGAGGTCGCCGACGTGCTGAACCGCATCAGGGGCCCGTTCAACGTCTCAGGCCCCGCCATCGCCGCAGGTGTTGCGGCGCTGCAAGATCAGGCCTGGGTGCAGCGCGCCGTCGAGCACAACGAGCTGTGGCGCGCGCGTATGACCGACGCGCTGTCGGCCATTGGTCTTGGCGTGACGCCGAGCGCAGCCAATTTCCTGCTGCTGCATTTCAAGAAGGGTAACGGCAAGTCTGCGCCGGCCGCCGACAAGTTCCTTCACGACAAGCGGATCATCTTGCGGCGCGTCACCGAATACGGCTTGCCAGATGCGCTCCGCATGACCATCGGCACCGAGGAGGATAACCGCGCCGTGCTCGACGCGCTCACCTCGTTCATGGGCGCCAACGGCTCGTCCCGCCGATGACCGAACCGCTATTCGACCGACTCGCCATTATCGGGACGGGCCTGATCGGCTCGTCCATCGCGCGCGCTGCGCGGGCGCGGGGCGCCGTGCGCACCATTGTCGCCACTTCCCATTCGCCTCAGACGCGCAAGCGGATCGCCGAGCTCGACATCGCGGATAAGGTCACACAGACCAACGCCGAGGCGGCTGAAGGCGCCGACCTTGTCATCCTGTGCGTTCCGGTCGGCGCGTGCGGCGACGTTGCCAAGGAAATCGGCCCGCACCTAAAGTCCGGCGCGACGATTTCGGATGTTGGGTCGGTGAAAAGCTCGGTCGTCCGCGACATGGGCCCCCATGTGCCGAAGACCGTCAATTTCGTGCCGGCACATCCGGTTGCAGGCACCGAGCATTCAGGTCCCGACGCAGGCTTTGCCGAGCTGTTCGAGAACCGTTGGTGCATTTTGACGCCGCCCGAGGGCACCGATGCCAAAGCAGTCGACAAGCTCGCCGCCTTCTGGCGTCTGTTCGGCGCCAATGTCGAGATCATGACGCCGGAGCACCATGACCTCGTGCTCGCCATCACCAGCCACCTGCCGCATCTGATCGCCTACACTATCGTCGGCACCGCCGACGAATTGCAGACGGTGACGCGCTCGGAGGTGCTGAAATTCTCGGCCGGCGGCTTCCGCGACTTTACCCGCATCGCCGCCTCAGACCCCGTCATGTGGCGCGATATCTTCCTCGCCAACAAGGACGGCGTGCTCGAGATGCTCGGGCGCTTCAACGAGGACGTGGCGGCACTGACCAAGGCGATCAGGCGCGGCGACGGCGAAGCCCTTTATGAACACTTCACTCGCACCCGCGCCATCCGCCGCGGCATCATCGATGCAGGCCAGGACACCGCCGCTGCCGATTTCGGCCGCCCTCATGGGCATGACGACTGACACGAGACATGGCTGAACTTTGGGTGTTCGGCTATGGCTCGCTCATGTGGCGCCCTGGCTTCCCGTTCGCCGCCTCCGCGCCGGGCCTGCTCAAGGGCGCACACCGCGCGCTCTGCGTCATTTCCATCTTCCATCGGGGCACCAAGGAGGCGCCGGGGCTCGTGCTCGGGCTTGACCGTGGCGGCGCCTGCCGCGGCTTAGCCTACAGGGTCGAGCCTGGAGCGGAGGACACGACCGTCGCTTATTTGCGCGAGCGCGAGCAGGTCACCGACGTTTACGTCGAGGCCTACCGTCCGGTGCGCCTGCTCGACGGCTCGACCCGCACGGTGAAGGCGCTGACCTACCTGGTCGATCGCAATCATGAGCAATATGCCGGAGCGCTTTCGCTCGACGACCAGTTCCGCATGGTCTCGGGCGGCAGGGGTCAGTCGGGCGAGAATGCCGAATATGTGCTGAACACGGTGCGCCATCTGGAGGAGGCCGGAATTCACGATCCCCTGCTTGGCGCGCTGGCAAAACGGCTGAAAACCGCCACTTCACAATGAATGGAGGATGAATAGCGGCCTCAGATTGGGTTCAGGGCGGGCTCCCTAAAGTCTCCCCCACGATGCTTCTCGAGGGGTTCGAGAAGCGGGCATCGAAGAGGAGATTCGCAACATGACCCGCATAGTCCTTCACACCGACATTTCAGCCGCGCTTACCCTGGTCACCTTCTATTCCAGCCCCGGTCTTGCCGCCGATCGCGACCATTCCGGCAAAAGCTTCCAGTTCGTGGCGCCGAAAGCGCCGGTCGCGCAGTTCGTTCCGCCAAAAGCTCAGTTCGTGGCGCCGAAGGCCGGCCGCACCGGCTCTGGCACCATCACGGCTCAGTTCGTTGCGCCCAAGGCTAAGAAAGACGGGCCTGGCGGCAGCACGATCACGGCCCCATTTGTCGCGCCGAAAGCCAAGAAGACCGAAACCGAGGTGATCGCCAAGGCCGACACACCAGCAAAGCCGCTGTTGCTTGCGCCGGCCACCACGTCCACCTCAGTCGCCGTCGACCAGGGCGCCCCGGCACCCAAAGGCCGTGGCAGAGGCAACTCCTGCCGAGACCGCTACGCCCGATGCAGGCAAGCTCCATGCGACGCCCGGCGAGGTCGAGCTCGCCTATCTTCGCGCAGCGGCGCGCTACGGCTATGGCGCCTATGCCGCCGCTTATTCCGAGGACGATGACGAAAGCTTCGACTCCTATGACGACAACACTTATGACGACGGTTACCAGGGCGCGGGGTATGGCGACGAGGGCTGCTTCTAAGCCCTTTAGCCATCAGGCCAAGGCCCCGGGGAGCAATCTCCGGGGCCTTTGCTTTGTGTGAGGTTTACGTTTGGCCGCGCGCGCCGTACTCGCGGCGTGCAGCGTTGACGGTGACGGCTAAGGCCGCGATCACATCGACCATCGACATCAAGGTGAGGAGGAAGAAGGTCGAGGTCGCTGCGCGATCCCAGATGAGGAACAGGATTAGGCAGGCGGCGAACACCATCGTCGAAAGCGCGTTCTCGGTGATCGACGCGCCGCCGCCCCGCGCAGCCTTGAGCAGCTGGAAAAACAGAAGAACGAGCGCCAAGGCGAGCAGGATGGTACCGAGGCCGAGTTGCCACACACCGCCGGATGGCAGCGCTATGGAAAAGCGCGGGATGTCGAAATCGGCGCCGGCCCCGGCAAAGGCCACATAGGCCAGAAGCGGAATGACGAGGAGCGGCAGGGCCGACGTCCAGCTCCGCCGCGCTCGCCGCCTTACCGGCTTTTCCTCGGGCGGAGCCTCCGTCATGATTTTCCGAGCGCCTCCCTAAGACGAGCCCTCCAGCGTCGAGACGGGGATTTATGCCTCTTCCTTGACGTCGAGCACCTGGCGGCCGCGATAGCGGCCAGACTTCAGGTCGATGTGATGCGGGCGGCGGAGCTCGCCTGACTCCTTATCCTCGACATAAGCAGGCGACGACAGTGCGTCGTGGCTTCGCCGGTTGCCTCGCTTCATGCGCGAAATCTTGCGTTTAGGTACAGCCATGATTGAGATCCTGTGGGGCTTTGGCGATCCTCGCCGACCTTCGTGGCGCCCTTATAGTGGCTATGCTTTGGGCTGGCCAGGGGTGGATGCGCCAAATCGTGAGCGTTATCGCGTGGGCAAGAGGCAAGATGCGCGGTGCGCGATGATCGGCATGCGGGCATTGACGGCGCCGGCGATTGCCAGCAGCCGCCCGCTCGGCCTTGCCGGGTTACGCACCCGCGGATTAGGGAGGGACACCGCCAGCACCAGGGCCTCGCGGCGGGTCAGGTCCGCCGCGCTCTTGTGGAAATAGTACCGGCTCGCCGCTTCTGCCCCAAAGATGCCAGGCCCCCACTGGGCGACGTTGAGATAGACCTCCATCATGCGCTGCTTCGGCCAGACAAAGGAGAGGAGGTAGGCGAGCGGCATCTCGATCAGCTTGCGCATATAGCTCCGGCTGTTCCACAGATAGAGGTTCTTGGCGACCTGCATGGGAATGGTGCTCGCCCCGCGGAAATCGGCGAGCCCATCGCCCTCTCTGATCGCGTCTCTGACCGCGCCCCAATCGACGCCCCAATGCAGGCAGAAGCGACCGTCCTCGCTTGCGATGACCGCTAACGGCAGGTTGGGGGAGATGTCTTTGAGCGGCACCCATTCGCGGCGGAGTGTGTAGCCGCGCAGCTTTTCAGCCACCATGAGCGGCGTGAAAGGCGGGTTGATGAAGCGGAACGCGACGACCGAAAGAAGGAAAAGAGCGGCGAAGCAAGCGAGGAATAGGATGATCCGTCTGGTCAATGAAGGCTTCACGCGTCTCTTGGTGCGCTTCCTGGGGCGCTCGGTTGAGACTGCTTGAATCACCATGGCCTCGGGTTTTATCGCCTGGTTGCCGCGGCGGGCAACGCCGTATTAGGGTCGTTTTTACGGGCACTTTGCGGCAAAGCGCCGGCTCTTCTATCACTTTCCCTAACATGACTTTCTTAAGTGAGCTCGAACGCGTGGGAAGGCTCGTCGAGGGGCGGCTCGCCGAGCTGCTCGCCGGCGATGGGGCTCGCGATGCCGGTGATGCCAGGCTTGCCGAGGCAATGCGCTACGCGGCGCTCGGCGGCGGCAAGCGCCTCCGGCCGTTTCTGCTCGTCTCCTCGGCTGGCCTGTTCGGGGTGAGCGAGGACGACGCGCTTCCCGCAGCCTGCGCGCTCGAATGCATCCATTGCTACTCGCTCGTGCATGACGACCTACCAGCTATGGACGACGATGCGCTGCGCCGCGGACGGCCCACGGTGCATATCGCCTTCGACGAAGCGACGGCGATCCTTGCCGGCGATGCCCTGCTCACGCTCGCCTTCGAGATTGTGGGCGACCCGCGCCACGGCGCTGACCCTGCCGTCCGCGCGGAGCTTGTCCTGCTGCTCGCCAGGGCTAGTGGCTGGCAGGGCATGGTGCTCGGCCAGGCACTCGACCTTGCCGCCGAGCGGCGGAGTTTCGGCAAGGCCGAGACCGCAGCGATGCAGGCGCTCAAGACCGGAGCCTTGTTTCGCTTTGCTTGCGAGGCAGGCACCGTGCTTGGCCGAGCGGCCACACGCGAACGCGCGGCGCTTCTTGCTTACGCCACTGCCTTCGGCCAAGCCTTCCAGCTCGCCGACGACCTGCTCGATGCGGAGGGCGACGCCAAGGCACTTGGCAAGGCTGTCGCCAAGGACGCAGGGCGCGGCAAGGCCACGCTGGTTGGCCTGCTCGGCATCGACGCAGCAAAGGATAGTCTCCGCGCTCTGCTCGCCGAGGCTGAAGCGGCTCTTGCGCCATTCGACGAGCGCGCGGCAATGCTGAAGGAGCTTGCGCGTTTCGTCGCAACCCGCAGGAATTGAGGAAGACCTGGCGGCATCCAACTGGCAACGCATGGCACAGCCTCCCAAACATCAACGCAGGAAACGGCCCTGGCTCGTGCGCTTCCTGCGCGGCCATTGGCGCCTGTGGAGCTGCTCGGTGGTGGGCCTCGCGGTCTTTGCCCTCCTTCCGGCCGAAGGCCTTCCCGTTCCCCGCTTCTTCTTCGCCTGGGACGCCAGCGTCATTCTCTATATCGGCCTGATTTACCGGATGATTTACCGCTCGGCCGCAGATCACATCAGGCAGCGCTCCGCCGATCAGGACGAAGGCCAAGAGCTTGTTCTAGGTCTGTCAATCTCCGCCGTCATCGTCAGTCTCAGTCTCGTCGTTGTGTGGCTGAGCGCCACGCCAAAAGGAAGCCACCCCGACCTCGGGCTTGGGCTCGTGGCCCTTACCATCCCGTTGTCATGGGTCTTCATTCAAACGATCTTCGCGCTGCGTTACGCGCACGAATATTATTCAGAGCGCCGCGGACGCGGAGGCGGCTTGCATTTTCCCGGCGATGGCAAGCCGAACTATTGGGACTTCGTCTATTTCGCCTTCGGCATCGGCATGGCGGCGCAGGTCGCCGACGTCGCCGTCACCGGCAAGAGGCTCCGCCGGATCGTCACCAACCACAGCATCCTGTCGTTTTTCTTCAACGTGACCACGATTGCGCTCACCGTGAGCATCGTGGGAGATGCAGCTTCCAACAATTCTTAAGGAGAGGCAGCCCGCCGGCTACGAGCCGCAGGTCTTGGCCGGGGCCGGTTGCAACAGGAACAGCGAATGCTCGGGATTGTCTGGCGAGAGCTCGACGAAGGCGTCGAGATCGACTCCCGGAACGAGCGCCAGATGATCGCCGCCCTTGAGCGCGATCTTCATGTTCTTGGCGGCAGGCTCGAGCGAGAAGTGCCCGGGATAGAAGCCGTCAGTGACGCAGCTGAGAGCGCCGCTCGCTTCGGTGCAGCGCGCGCCATCGAGATTGGTATAGCTATCGCCGGCGCCTCTCATCTTGGCGGTGATCGTGGCGAGATATTTGCCGGGGTCTTTGTCGCCCGCTGGCTCACGTTCGCTGATCGAAAGCGACAGCGCGGTGACTTTTTGCCCTGGATGCTTGGCGAGATGGGCGGCGTCATAGACCCGGGTCCAGCAGCCAATCCAAGGATCGGCAGGCGCCGCCTCCTCGGTTGCGGTCTCGTCTGATGGCTCATCCTGTGCGCGGGCAACGCCAGGTGCGAGGGAAGGCGAGAGCAGCAACGCAAAGACTGCAAGCCACGCTAGCCGCATTCCCCTTCCCTATTCCGCCGCGCTGCGGCCGATCGCGCCCTGCCCGAAGCGCCGCTCGATATAGTCGAGCACCATCTGCTTGAAGTCTGCCGCGGCGCCAGGCCCGCGCAAGGTGGCAACCTTCTTGCCGTCGATGAACACAGGTGCCGCGGGCGCCTCGCCGGTGCCGGGCAAAGAGATGCCGATATCGGCGTGCTTCGACTCGCCAGGCCCGTTGACGATGCAGCCCATCACGGCGACGTTGAGCGTTTCCACACCGGGATAGCGGCGCTTCCATTCGGGCATCTCGTTGCGGATGAAGTCCTGGATGTCGCGGGCGAGCTCCTGGAACGTCGTGGAGGTCGTGCGCCCGCAGCCCGGGCAAGCGGCAACCAGCGGCACGAAGCTCCTGAAGCCCATGCTCTGAAGCAGCTCCTGCGCGACCTTCACTTCGAGCGTGCGGTCGCCGCCAGGCTCCGGTGTAAGCGAGATGCGGATGGTGTCACCGATCCCCTGCTGAAGCAGCACGCCAAGCGCCGCAGACGAGGCGACGATTCCTTTAGAGCCCATGCCGGCCTCGGTCAGCCCGAGATGGAGCGCAAGCTCGGAGCGGTCCGCGAGCATGGAATAGACAGCGATCAGGTCCTGCACGGCGCTCACCTTGGCCGAGAGCACGATCTTGTCGGAACCAAGCCCGAGCTCCATCGCGCGATCGGCGCTGATAAGCGCCGACTGCACGATCGCCTCGTGCATCACCTTGCGCGCGTCCTTTGGCTCCGGCTGCTTCGCATTCTCGTCCATGAGCCGGGTGAGTAGGTCTTGGTCGAGGCTTCCCCAATTCACGCCGATGCGCACAGCCTTGCCGTTCTTCAGCGCAATCTCGATGATCTCGGCGAATTGCTTATCGCGCTTGTCCTTGAAGCCGACATTGCCGGGATTGATGCGGTACTTGGCGAGCGCTTCGGCGCAAGCAGGATGCTCTTTGAGCAGCGTGTGGCCGTTATAGTGGAAGTCGCCGATCAGCGGCGCTTCTACGCCGAGAATATCGAGCCGTTCGCGGATGTAGGGAACGGCAGCGGCCGCCTCGGCGCGATCCACGGTGATGCGGACAAGCTCAGAGCCGACGCGGGCGAGCGCCGCGACTTGCGCCGTGGTTGAAGTGACGTCCGCCGTGTCGGTGTTGGTCATCGACTGCACGACGATGGGAGCATCGCCGCCAATCGTGACGCCGCCGATCCTGACTGGAATAGTGCGCCGCCGCGCCGACCCGTTCATGGCCTAACGATACATCACATTTGTTGTCATCGCACAAACCACATGGTCGTATAGATTAACTCACGCAGCTTTCAAAAAGGGAGGTTCAAATGAGGTGGGTTGCTTTCGTCTGTTTCTTTTTCTTCAGCACGGCCGCGTTGGCACTTGACGACTGCAATGCAAAGTTTTTGAACATCAGCCAATTAGAGGATCGCCTAAGATGCTTGCAATCAAACAACAAGGGTCTGCAATCCCAGCTAGATGCCCTAAAGGCGGAAATGGAAGGGCCAAGCGCTAAAGAGGCAGTGACCAAACCGGAGGCCAAGCCTGTCGCCAAAACGGGGACGCTGCATCACAAAGCCCATGCGACCGTGGCGCAGCCTTTAACCAGAACGGACTGCAAGAAAGCTGGCATGCAGTGGAACAGCAATGCCAACGTGTGCGGCGGTAGGTAGCAGACCTCCCATTATTGCAGAGCGCGCGCGAGTTGAGGAGAAGTCCTATGAAGCACCTTGTCTTGATAGTTGCCTTTGGTCTTGTAGTTGCATTCACCACGTCTGCCTTTGCAGGAGATAACGAGGCTGATTGCCAGAAGGCTGGAGGAACGTGGGATGCTAAGACCAAAACTTGCTCAAACAAATATTAGCCTCGGCTGATTCTGCCGAGGCTTTTTCGGCGGTTCAATAGCGCTGTGAATAGCGTTGCCACGAGGGGGCCAGTCAGTGCCCCGGCTGTCCCTGACAAGGCCGTGGGAAGATCGGGAATGCGGTCTGCGGTGAGCCCCTGGAGGGCTTCCATCAGCGCAGCCAAAATCACAGCCACCCCCGCCACGGCGAGCGGGCGCTGCAAGGCAAGGCAGAAGACGACGGTCACGGCGAAATAAGCGAGGAAATGCTCGGTCAGCCAGTGTAGCCCAGTGCGGACCTGCCATGCGACCGGCACGAGCGAATCGGCCGCGATCGCGGCGATCAGAATCGCGCCGCCAATCGCAAGCCAGCGCGGGAGTGATGATGCCATTTCCCCTTCTAGCAATTTCGTCATGGCCGGGCTTGGTCCGGCCATCCACGATTTGACGTGTCATTCCCGCGAAAGCGGGAATCCAGTTGCCACCGTCTTCGGTTGACTTACGAGAGCAGGGGTTACTGGATTGCCCGGTCAAGCCGGGCAATGACAGTAGGAGGGGTCAGGCCGACAGCGCGGCGGTGAGCGCTCCGACATTGTGGCGAAACATGTCGAGATAGGTCGGCGCCGAACCGTCAGGCGGAGAGAGCGCGTCGGTATAGAGCTCGCCGCCAATCTTGGCCCCGGTCTCTGACGCGATCTGATCGAGCAAGCGATGGTCGGTGATGTTTTCCATGAACACCGCCGGGATGTGCTCGGCCTTGATCTGACGGATGATCTTAGCCACGTCCTTGGCTGATGCCTCGCTCTCGGTGCTTACGCCCTCGGGCGCCACGATCTCAAGCCCGTAAGCCGCGCCGAAATAGCCGAAGGCATCGTGGCTGGTGATGATCTTGCGCCGCTCCTGCGGCAGCGTCGCGATTGCCGCCTTCACGTCAGTCTCTTCCTTGGCGATTGCGTCGAGATATTTGGCCGCGTTCGCCTCATAAACGGCCTTACCCTCTGGATCCACGGCGATCAGCCCGTCGCGAATATCGACGACGTAGAGCTTGCCGTTGGCGAGGCTCTGCCAGGCATGCGGGTCGGTGATGGTCTTCTCGTCCTCTACCATGGTGCGCGGCTTCACGCCGGTGGACGCGACCACGACCTTGCCCTTGAAGCCCGAGGATTTCTCCAGCCGCTCCATCCAGCCTTCGAAGCCTAGTCCATTGGTGAACAGGATCTGCGCGGAAGCGAGGTTCTTGGCGTCCGCCGGCGTAGGCTCATAGACGTGGGCGTCGCCGTCGGGACCGACCAGAGTGATCACATCGACGCGGTCGCCGCCAACTTGCTTCACCATGTCGCCCAGGATCGAGAACGAGGCGACGGCCTTGACTTTGTCCGCCGCGCGCGCCCCGCCGGCAAAGCCGAGCAGAACGAGCAGCGCCAATGCAACCGAGGCGACAATGCGATGTTTCATGACACGAGACTCCATTGCTGAGAGATCAGGCTTCGAGGTGCTTGCGCGGCAGAAGGCTCCAAATGAGCCCGCCTTTAACACCAAGCAGCACCGAAAGCAGATAGAAGACGCCCGCGAGCAGAATGATCGCCGGGCCGGTCGGCACGTTGGCGTAATAGGAGAGAAGGAGCCCTGAGAGGCTCGCCGCGAAGGCCGAGAGTATGGCGACCAGAATCAGCCCGGACACATCGTCGGCCCAGAAACGGGCGGTAATGGCGGGGAGAAGCATGATGCCGACCGCCATCAGGGTGCCGAGCGCCTGGAAGCCGCTCACCAGGTTGAGCACGACGAGAACCAGGAAGGTGAAATGCGTGGGCGAGCTCAAATCGCTGGTGGAGCGCAAGAACTGCGGGTCGAAACATTCGAGCACGAGCGGGCGGTAGATGACCGCGAGCACGATCAGCGACAGGGTTGAGATCGAGGCCACGAGGAGAAGCGCGTGGTCATCTAGCGCGAGCACCGTGCCGAACAGCACGTGCAGCAAGTCGATATTGCTGCCCTTGACCGAGACGATCAGCACGCCGAGCGCGAGCGATACGAGATAGAAGGCGGCAAGGCTCGCGTCCTCGCGCAGCACCGTCGAACGCGCGACAAGCCCCGCCGACAGCGCAACGGCAAGGCCTGCGGCGAAGCCGCCCAGGCTCATGGCAAATAGCGACAATCCTGCGAGAAGGTAGCCCACCGCCGCGCCCGGCAGGATCGCGTGGCTCATGGCGTCGCCCATCAGGCTCATGCGGCGGAGCATGAGGAACACGCCGATAGGCGGCGCGCCGAGCGACAGCGCGAGGCAGCCGACGAGCGCGCGGCGCATGAAGCTGAACTCGATGAAGGGCTGAGTGATTGCGTCGATCATGCCGGCTGGCGCTCCCGCGTCTCGCTGTCGCGCGCGCAAATCTCGGCATGCTCGTCGAAGGCTTCGACCAGTTGCCGCGATTTGGCGAGATTTGTCGCTGTCAGCACCTTGCGCGTCTCGCCCCAGGCCACCACCTCGCGTGCCAGGATTAGGGTTGCGGGAAAGTGCGCGCGTACCTGGTCGATGTCGTGCAAGGCGGCGAGCACGGTGCGGCCCTCCTCATGCCAGCGCAGGATGAGAGCGATGAGGTCGGCAACGGTTCTCGTATCGACGGCGCGGAACGGCTCATCGAGCAGGATGATGGATGCGTCCTGCAACAGGAGCCGCGCGAACAGCACGCGCTGGAATTGGCCGCCCGACAGCGCGCCGACCGAGCGATCGCTGAGGTCCTGAAGGCCGACCGTTGCGAGCGCGTTCGCGACATGCGCCTTGCCGGCACCTGCGAGGCCGCGCCAAGCGCCGATCTCGCGCCAAAGTCCCATCGCCACGCAGTCGAACACGGAAATGGGGAAGCTGCGGTCGATCTCGATTTGCTGCGGGAGATACGCGATGTCTGTCTTGTTGAAACCGTCGAGCTTGAAGCTGCCGCCGAGCGGCTTGAGCTCGCCGACGATTCCTTTGAGCAGGGTCGACTTGCCGGCGCCGTTAGGCCCGACGATGGCGAGAAGCTCGCCCTTCGCCACCTCACCAGTGATGTGATGCACGGCGGGGTGGCGGTCGTAACCGAGCGTCAGATCGTTGAAGCTGATGGCAGGCTCGGGATGGGGCGACATGATCAGGCCAATGCCCAAAACACGGCAGACCACAGGAGCGCCGCCGCCACGGCAACCAGCAGCACCCGCGCGAGCAGCGAAAGACGCAGCAGCGAAAATCTTGAGACAGTCGCGACGCCGAGCCCGGCATTAGCCCTATCGAATCCATGACCCTCGGCAGGCGCGGCCGTAACCAGCGCAACGTGGCGATGCCGTTCCTGCCCTCTCGCCGTCCGCATCTTTATGATCCTTGTTGAGGGGCCGCGGTTTAAGACGGCCGGCAGCTTGCGCACAGTCCGGCAAGCTCGAGCGTCACCTGCTCAGGCGCGATCTCCTTCGGCGCGAGCCCAAGCAGCGCTGCCTGGTCGTCGTCGGAGAGCGGAATCTCGACGACCTTCCCGCACTCGCGGCAGATGGCGAAGGCGAGCTTGCCGTCGCAGGCGCCATGATCGCAGGCGATGAACGCTGAGCGCGACTGGAGCCGGTGCACCATGCCCTTCTCCATAAGCTCGGAAAGTGCCCGGTAGACCGTAGGCGGATGGGAGATGCCTGCCGTCCTCACTTTGTCGAGGATCGCATAGGCGCTCATAGGCTCCTTGGCTTTGCGCAGGCAGGACAGGATCTCCGTCTGATTGCGCGACAGCTTTGGAGCATGATGATGGGTCGCGTTCATGTTGAATGATATAACATAACATTGGCGGGCGCGGGTCAAGCCGCTCGCTTAGCGCGCCTTCCCTCAAAGCTCTGGAAATCCGCGAAAACGGCCAGGAACCCGCTCTTCCCTGCGTCGTTTAGCCTCAAACCCCGCCGTACGGCCGAAATCTGGGGCGCGGCAAGCGGCTTCAACGCGAGAAACGCCGTGACGAGAGCGCGAACGATCTTTCTTTTCGTGGCCGGCATTGCCCTGGGTGCTTGGGCGTTGCTCGGCATTAACGACGCCGCCAAGACCGCAGAGCCGCCGACAAATGCCCCGACCGCTCAACCGTCTCTGCCCGCTCCCGCAACGCCTGCGCCGGCGGGCCAAGGCACAACGACCGGCGGAGCGCCGGCGCAGTCTCAAGCTGGGCAGCCTCAGGCTGGTGGAGGCCAGTCCGCAGCGGGCGGCGAAGGCAACCCGCAGGATATCGCCAGGAGCGCCGAGAAGGGCTCGCTCAAGAGCCCGTTTCAGGACTTCAAGAAAGTCGCAGAGGAAGGCCACCAGAAATTCATGGCAGCCGGATGCAACGGCTGTCACGGCGGCAGTGGCGGCGGCGGCATGGGCCCGCCTCTGACCAACCAGGTCTGGGTCTACGGCAGCGACGACGATACGCTGTTCCGGTTGATCTCGCTCGGCTCCGATGAGCTGAAGAAGCAGGGCTTCAACCGCAAAGGCAGCGAGAACGTGGTCGGGCCGATGCCCCCCATGGGCGGCGTGCTTAAGGACCCGGACAGCGTCTGGAAGGTGATCGCCTGGATCAGATCGGTCAACCCGTCTTCGGCAGGTGGAGCCGGCCCGTCCGCCTCGGCAGCGCCATCGGCACCGCCGGCCGCGCCATCAACGCAATAGCGCTTAGCGCCAGCAGCTGGAGATTTTCAGGCGATGGGGCCGGCTAGTTGGCCGGCCCCATTGCTACGCCCATGTTGATTTAACGCTTCCCTCCGTCTGCAGTGCAGCCATGCCTAAACGCATCGAAATCATCGAGGGCGACATTACCAAGCTCGACGTCGACGCCATCGTCAACGCCGCCAATAGGACACTGCTCGGTGGAGGTGGCGTTGACGGCGCGATCCACCGCGCCGCAGGCCCTGAGCTTCGCGCGGCCTGCGACAAGCTCGGCGGCTGCGAGACGGGGAATGCGAAGATCACGCCGGGCTTCCGTCTGCCAGCGCGTCACGTCATCCACACCGTTGGCCCTGTCTGGGGAGGTGGCGAGCGCGGCGAGGACCGGCTGCTTGCCGCCTGCTACCGCGAGAGCTTCGCGCTCGCGCGCGAACACAGCCTCGCCTCGATTGCATATCCCGCGATCTCGACCGGCGCTTACGGCTTCCCACCTGACCGCGCTGCGCGCATCGCGCTTCGCACCGTGCTCGCAGCGCTCGCCGAAGCCGGCTCAATCGAGCGCGTCGTGTTCTGCTGCTTCGGGGCCGACTCGCGCAAGCACCACGAGCTCGCCTTCGGCGAAGCTTCAAGCAAGAGCGCCTGAACTCACTCTCGTTTTTCGGCTGTGAGTCCGATTGCGGCAATGCGATCGGCATTGGCGTAGGCTTGCCGGTCGAGCTCCTGGCCAAAGACGTCCGGGTCGATTTCCTCGTAGCCGAAGTTGCTAGCGCACCTCTGCAAAATGGGCCGTAAGGCTTCGAAGAGAGGATCGGCGCCGCCAATGATGGGCGTGCCGCTATAGAGTATGAGCCGCCCGCCGCGATTGAGCCGCTCGAGGCTCTGCTCGACAATCCGCACCGCGAGTGACTTGCCGAAGTCGCCTCCGGGGCGCCGACCGTTATCTGCGAGATAGGGCACGTTCGCCACAATAATGGCGGCGGGTCCTTCAATGCCTGCCAGAACATCGCTGAACATGGTCTTCGCTGCTGCCACATCGTTCACGACCGCGTTGACTGCGCTGAACGCGAGCGCCTTGCGGTTGACGTCGCCAAGCACAATGTCAGTGTGCTTGCCGAGCAACCGAGCCGCGACAATTCCGCCAGCCCCGCTGCCGCTCCCGATATCGACCAACCTCAAAGGCCCGCCTGAGGCGACACCGGCAAGGGAGGCACGCAGCAGCCGGACAAATCGGTGGGTATCGGGTCCGAACAGCACGGCGTCCGGTTCGGCGGTAGGAAAGCCAGAATGCGCGAAGATGAGATCGTCGACGGTGGCGAAGCGCACCTTCGACTTGTAGCGGCCCGACTCTCCTTCAAGCGCCTCGGCATCCTCCAACAGATCGAAGATCTCGGGATCCAACGCGTCGCGGTCGAACGGCCGGTTCCAACCGAAGATCGATTCAAGAGTCGAGGCCGGCAGAGGACGGTCGAGCACGCGGCAATGGGTCGCCGGGGTCACCGCCACGAACCGGTATCCACGCGATTGAAGGGTCTTGCCGAGGACGGTGAGCGCGAGGTTTTTTGCGTCCATGATCCGAAACTTAGCTTCGAGGCCCGCAGTTGCCAGCAAAAGATGTCATCATGATGCGGCCGCGCACCGCTAGGTTTTCTCGGCTTGCGGGGCTACTCTCTGCCGTAAAAACTTTGAGTCGCGTCTCTCTCAAACTGCCAAGCCGAGACTGCAAGGATGCTAGAGCTCGATCCTCTCCTTCTGTCGCGCATCCAGTTCGCCTTCACCATCTCCTTCCACATCCTCTTTCCATCTTTCACCATCGGCCTTGCCGCGTGGCTGGTCGTGCTCGAGGCGCTGTGGCTCAGGACCGGCAAGGACATCTATCTCCGCATCGCCCAGCAATGGACCAAGATCTTCGCCATATCGTTCGGCATGGGCGTGGTGTCGGGCGTCGTGCTGTCCTATGAGTTCGGCACCAATTGGAGCGAGTTGTCGCGGCGCGGCGGCAATGTCATCGGCCCGTTGATGGCCTATGAGGTGCTGACCGCCTTCTTTCTCGAGGCGGGTTTCCTCGGCATCATGCTGTTCGGGTGGAATCGCGTGCCGAAGGCCGTGCATTTCTTCGCCTCCTGCATGGTGGCGCTCGGCACAGTGATCTCGGCCTTCTGGATCCTGTCGGCCAATAGCTGGATGCAAACGCCCGCGGGTTTCACCGTGGATGCCGCAGGCGTGTTGCACGTCGCCAACTGGTACCAGTCCATTATCAACCCGTCCTTCCCCTATCGCTTCGCCCATATGTTGGCGGCGGCCTATCTAACCACGGCCTTCATCGTGGCAGGCATCGGCGCCTGGTATATCCTGCGCGACCGATGCGTGCCGCATGGACGCATCATGCTCGGTATGGCACTGAGCCTCCTGGTCTGGCTCGCGCCGCTCCAGGTCGTGATCGGCGACCTGCACGGGCTGAACACGCTCAAATATCAGCCCGCCAAGGTTGCGGCGCTTGAGGCGCACTGGGAGACCGGCACGAATGTCCCGCTCATCCTCTTCGCCCTCCCAGACCCCAAGGCCGAGACCAACCATTACGAGCTCGCCATTCCCAAGCTCGGCAGCCTGATCCTAACCCACGACTGGAACGGCGAGGTCAAGGGGCTGAAATCCTTCCCGCCCGAAGATCGGCCGAACCCGATCATCCCATTCTTCGCCTTCCGCATCATGGTCGGCATCGGCTTGATCATGATCGCCGTCGGCATCGTCGGCGCGATCCTGTGGCTCAGGGGCAGCCTATTCACGAGCCGCTGGTTTCTGCGCACGCTCACCTGGGTCTCGCCCCTCGGCTTCCTCGCCGTGCTCTCCGGCTGGTTCGTAGCAGAAGTCGGACGCCAGCCCTGGGTCGCCTATGGCATACTGCGCACCGCCGATGCGGTCTCTCCCGTTCCCGGCGGCAGCGTGCTCACTTCGATCATCCTGTTCGTGCTCGTTTATGGCGTCATTTTCGGCGCCGGCCTCTATTACATTATCAAGCTCGTGCAGCGCGGACCCGAGGAGCCGATACCGACGCCAGAGGAGGCCGAGGCCGATCTTTCGCATAGACCAATGGCAGCGGCAGGACATCCATGACGCCGATCGATCCAGGTCTCCACCAGATTCTCCCCATCATCCTCCCACTGGTATGGGCCGCGATCCTCGCGCTCGGTGTGTTCCTCTACGTGCTGCTCGGTGGCTACGACCTCGGCCTTGGTGTGTTGTTCCCGCTCGCGCCCTCGGACAAGGATCGCGACGCCATGATGAGCTCAGTCGCGCCCTTCTGGGACGGTAACGAGACCTGGCTCGTGCTTGGTGGCGGCGGACTACTTGCCGCCTTCCCGCTCGCCTACTCGGTGATGCTGCCGGCTCTGTATATCCCCATCATCCTGATGCTGATCGGGCTCATCCTGCGCGGTGTCGCCTTCGAGTTCCGCTTCAAGTCCGAGCGCTCTCGCTGGGCCTGGGACCTCGCCTTTGCCGGTGGCTCGATCCTCTCCGCTTTGATGCAGGGCGCGATCATCGGCGCCTTCGTGCAAGGTTTTACCGTGACCGACAACAAGTTTGCTGGCGGGCCGTTCGACTGGCTCACGCCATTTTCCGTCGTCACCGCGATCGCCCTGCTCTCGGGCTATGTGATGCTGTCGGCAGGCTGGCTGATCATGAAAGGCGATGAGGCCTTGAAGGAATGGGCCTATGGCATCGGCCGTTATGCGCTCATCGCTCTTGCCGGATTCATCGTGATCTTCAGCATCTGGACGCCGTTCCTGCATCCAGAGATCGCGGCGCGCTGGTTCAAGCCCGCGCATATCGTGATGCTGAGCCCGGTGCCGCTTGCAACAGCAGCGAGCGTCATCGGGATCTGGTGGGGGCTCAAGCAGCGTCAGCGCTATTTGCCTTTCATCCTCAGCGCAGTGCTGTTCATCCTTTGCTACACGGGGCTCGCGGTGAGCCTGTTCCCCTATATCATTCCCCCCAACATCACGATCTGGCAGGCCGCAGCCGCGCCGGAGTCTCAGCTCTTCATGCTGTACGGCGCAATCCCGATCCTTCCCATCATTTTGGGCTACACCGCCTATTCCTACTACGTGTTCTGGGAAGCGACCGAGCACGACGCCTATCACTGACAGTTCTCCCGCTCATTGGTTCAGTTCCGAAAAGGAGACGTGATGGTTCTCCGAGACTTCGAGCTTTGGCTGGGGCTTTACGCGCCAGAGATCCTGAGCATCCTGCGCATCGTGACGGCGCTGCTCCTGCTGCAGCACGCCTTCTCGAAATTTTTCGGCTTCCCAGCCGCGATGCCCACGCCCATGCCGCTCTCGCTGATATGGTTCGCCGGCGTCATCGAGCTGGTCGGCGGTGGGCTTGTTCTAATCGGGTTGTTTACGCGCTGCGCCGCTTTCGTCCTCTCCGGCGAGCTCGCCTTCGCCTATTTCATCGCCCATGCGCCACAAGGCTTCTATCACTCACCAATGGCGGCGAGTCCGCGGTGCTGTTCTGTTTCATCTTCCTCTATCTCGCCGCCGCGGGTGGAGGAGCATGGAGCCTGGATACAGCGAGAGGCGAGCGCACCGCATAGTCACCACTTGCCGGCGAGGTCGTTCTGCATCAGCCGACGCTTGAGCAGCATGACGCGGCCATAGGCCTGCTCGATCCGGGCGCGAGAGATGCGCCCATCCTTCACCGCGTCGGACATGGCGGCGTGGATCTTCACGCCAAGCTCGGGGTCACGCGACTTCTCGTTGGAGAACACGATGAGGTCGGTGCCTGCGTTGACCGACTTGATCACCCGTTCTTCGAGCGAATATTCCTCGCGCACGGCGCCCATCTCCATGTCGTCGCTCACCACCACACCCTCGAAGCCGATATAGCCTTTGGCGCGCAGAGCCTCGATGGCGCGGACGGACAGCGAAGCCGGCAGCCGGCCGCCGTCGCTGAAGCGCGGGTGATACAGGTGGCCGACCATCACCGCGTCGAGAAGGCCCTCTTTGGCGAGCTGACGATAGGGCTCGAGCTCGATCTCGCGCCAGGTGTCGGAAATGTCGGCGAGAGTCTTATGGCTGTCGGCACGGCTCGAGCCGTGGCCTGGAAAGTGCTTGGCCACAGTGACGATGCCAGCGTCGCGATGCGCCAGGATAAAGGCGCGGGCAAGCTGGGTGACCGCGTTGGGGTCGGCGCCGAAGCTCCGCTCCCTCTGCCCGATCACGGGATTATCGGGATTGAGGTTGAGATCGACCACGGGTCCGAAATTGAGATTGAAGCCGGCTTGCGCGAGGTCCTTGGCCATGCCGGCATAAAGGCGCATCGCGCTATCCGGATTGCTGAAGCTCGGGTTCCTGCCGACGCTCCACGCCGAGGGAATGTAGATATGCCCGTTGCTCCTGGTGAGCCTCTGCACCAGCCCGCCCTCCTGGTCGACGGCGATGAAGGGAACCGGCACCGATCGCGCATTGCTGAGGAACGAGGTGAGCGCGCGAAGCTGATCGGGCGGCCCGATATTCTCGGGATAAAGCACGACGCCGCCGATGGTGCCCTCGGCAAGCTGGTCGTGCACGTCGATGACGCCCGCGTCGGTCACTCGAAAGCCTGAGAAGCCCACCAGGATCATCTGGCCGATCATCGACTCGAGCAAGATATCCGGCGGGCCCTTGAGCTCGATGTCGAAGGCTTCGACGCGCATCGGCAGCACAGCCACGAGCAAAAGGCTCAGCACGCTGAGGATTTTCGGCATTGCCGGGAGGCGTTTTACAAGCATCGGCGGGCTGGTGGCGCAGCTTTGGCAGGTCTCGCCGGGGGTGACGGCAGGCGCAGAAGCTGCGGATTCTATGGCGGTTTTAAGAACCACCGAAGAAGTTCAACTCATAGGACGCATCGTAGCAAGGGACATGCTATGAGTGACGCCGTGCCGAGCCGTTGTGGGAGGCGGCCATGCTTCGATTTCCATTAAAGCGCGCTCTCATCGCGTGCGCGCTGTTTGTACTCGCCTTTGTCCTTTTTGCACTGAGCTCCGATTCGCATCGCGCCACGGCAGGTGAGTACTATCACGGCCATGGCGGTGGTGGCGGCTGGAGCGGCTCCGGCGTCGATATCGGGGTTGGCGTCGGCACCATCCTTCTCAACCAGGCGATCCGCCGCCAGCAGGAGCGCCAGCAATATCAGCAGCACGTGACCCAGCCGAACAAAGGCTGCCCCGAAGGCATGACCTGGTCGCGCAAGAAGCACACTTGCATCAGCGTCCACGGCCCCGAGATCGCCAAATGCGAGCCGCCAAAGATCAAGACGAAACGCGGCTGCGTGATGCCGGAAGAGCCAAAAATCGTTTCCTGCAACTTCCCTGAGGTCAAAACGCGCAAGGGCTGCGTTTGCGCCGAAGGATACAGCCGCAAGCACGGTGAATGCGTACAGCCAGTCGCATCGTGCGATTGGCCGAAGATCAAAGTGGGCCCCGGCTGCATGTGCGCGCCCGGCTTCGTACCCGCAGGCTCGGGCTGCACCAAAGTTGTGGTGGTCGAGCCGGGAAATGGGGAGCCTCCGCACGAAGCGCCTCCGCCGCAGCAAGTCGAGGAGCCGCAAGGTCCGCCTCCTCCGCCCCCTCCGCCGCAGCAGGCCGAGGAGCCTAAGCCCAAGCCGCAAGCCGTCGCACAGGTCGACGCGCCGATCCGTTGCTTGCCGCAGGACCTTTACGACCTTCTGACCGAAGCCTACGGCAAACGCCCTGGCGTCGGGGTTTGACCCACGGCCTGCCTGCCCAAGCCTGCGTTCTTCTCGCCGGCCAAGCTCGATGAGGTCGCGACCAAGGCCGGCATTAACTGGTGCGAGAACTGCGTACAGGTCTGGCCCTATATGCCGCTCGCCTCGATCAACAAGCTCGAGGCGCTGGCTCACCTCACGATATGCGTCTCCCCGGACAGTTGTGTTTATCCCGGCGGCGCGCCGGCTCAGCCGCGCACCGAGATCAAGACGGTGTTCAAGAACCTTCCGGCGGGCGTGAAAAACGAGGGCAATCTTGCCGTCGTGGTCGGCAACCAGACTTACCTCAACGGGCTCCCGGCGAACAAGGATGGTGCGAGCGACGCCGACGCGGTCACTTCGCTGCTCACCGAGCAACTCGGCTACCGCAAGGAGAACATCATCGATCTTCGCGACGCGAGCCTTGCCGACTTCGAGCGCGTGTTCGGCTCTGACGCCAATCCTGGCGGCGAAATTGCCGGGCGCATCGACAAGAAGGAGCCCGGCGACGTGTTCATCTATGTCGCGAGTCACGGCATGGTGAAGGAGGACGATGCCAAGGCCGTCTATCTCCTGCCGGTCAATGCCAAGCTCGACGACCTCGACAAGACCGCCTACACGCTGCAGAAGCTCTACGACAATCTCGGCAAGACCGGCGCGCGCACGACCATGCTCGTGCTCGAGGCGAACTTCGCCAAGAATCTCGACGAGCTGATCGATCCGCCGAACCTGCCTGAGCTCGAGGTCGAGGCCATGCCGGCAACACCGGTCGCGGGGCTTGCCGTGTTCAAGGCATCAGACCGCGATCAGAGGACCATTCAGGATCCCGAATATGGCATCGGGCTGTTCACTCGCTATCTGATCGAGGGGCTTGCCGGACGGGCCGACGAGGCGCCGATCGGCAACGGCGACAAGCGCATCGATACGGTCGAGCTCTATGTCTATACCTCTGACATGGTGCGGACCGCGGCGCGCAAATCGTTCGGGCTCGAGCAGAAGCCGATGTTGAGCAAGATCGACAATCTCGTGGTGGGCAACCTCGCCTCGAATTAACCGCTACTCCAAAGGCCGCGCCACGCGGAAGCCGATGACGTTGAGGCGCGAGCCTTTGGGGAAGCTCATGCGCGCGGCCGTTCGGGCATAGTCGGCCTCGTAATACCAAGCCCCGCCCTTGGCCACGCGCCGTGTGCAATCGCCGCCGCGAGGGCTGGCGTCCGACGGGGCGCCGGCATGGGTCGGGTTCCAGCAATCCTCGACCCACTCGAACACGTTCCCTTCCATGTCGTAGAGACCGTAGGGGTTGGGCGGAAAGGTGCCGACCTCTAGCGTTGTGCCTTTGTATTCGGTCTGCCCACGCCCTGCGGCGCTGCTCGCATCGAAATTGGCTTGCGTCGGGACCAGCGTCTCTCCGCCGGCATAAGGCGTGCTCGTGCCGCCGCGCGCGGCGAACTCCCATTCCGCTTCGGAGAGGAGCCGGTACGGCTTGCCGGTCTTCTGCCTGAGCCACTCGATGTAAGCCTTGGCGTCGTCATAGGAGACATAGATCACCGGCCGACGCCCCCTGCCCCAACCACTGTCCTGCGGCCGGTAATTGGCGCAGCCGCCTTCCAGCGCGCAGGCCTCCCACTCGTCGAAGGTCACCTCGTATTTGCCGACGGCAAGCGGCTGAGAGACTGTCACCTCGTGTTGCGGCTCCTCGCTCTTCTGCCGTCCTTTCTCGGTTTTGCTTGAGCCCATGACAAAGCGGCCCGCGGGTACCGACACCATCTCCGGGCAGGTCTCGCAGTCCTTGAAAGTCGAGCCTGCCGCATGTTCGGTCGCGCTCGGTGCGACCGGAGGCAAGAGTTGCGTCTTACCGGGGATCGGCAGGCCGGCGACCTTGGTGGCGCGCAGCACGGCAAGGAGCGTCGG
>DASSLP010000087.1:0-7500 GCA_035689365.1 Methyloceanibacter sp. | reverse complement strand
GAGGCAGTTCCCGCTCGTTCAAGGACCGCGTCAGCACGCCAGCGGCGAACTGCCCGGGCTGTCCCACGACGCCGCAAATCGTATTCGGATAGAGCGGCGAGGCCACACGATTCATGACCACCGTGCCGACGGCCATCAGCCCATCGCGGCTCGAGCGGTTCGATTCGAAATACATAGCGCGGACGAGACAGGTCCGCTCGTCGGATGCGGCGGCCGTCTGTGCGATCCCGCCTTGTCCGCCCGGCGGCTGGCCCGTGCAACCTTGCAGACATGCCGTGCCCAGCGCGGCGAGAAGCGCCGTCAGGTGAGCTGTCCCCGTATTTCTCTTCATGCCCCCGTCCGGCGAGAAGAAGCCCTTAGAAGGGAACGAAGTTAAGCACCATTGCTTGTCCTGTCATGTGTAAGTTCCTGACCTTCCGCCACATTTCCGTCTAAGCTTTCTGGATGGCCAAGCGGAGCGCCGGACTTCTGATGTATCGCGGCTCGGGACCAAAGCTCGAGCTCCTGCTTGTGCATCCGGGTGGACCGTTTTGGGCAAGGAAAGATCGAGGCGCGTGGTCGATCCCCAAGGGCGAATACGAGCAAGGCGAAGATTCGCTTAGCGTCGCTAAGCGCGAGTTCGAGGAGGAACTCGGCAGTGCGCCGCCGCCGGGCAAGTTTCTCGAACTTGGCGAAATCGTGCAGCCAAGCCGCAAAGTGATCACCGCGTTTGCCGTCGAAGGCGATTTCCAGCCGACGAGGCTCACCTCGAATCATTTCGAGATGGAATGGCCGCCTAAGAGCGGCCGGAAACAATCCTTTCCTGAGGTCGACCGTGCAGCGTGGTTCACGCCAGTCGGAGCACGCGAGAAGATTCAGCCAGGGCAGGCTCCGTTCATCGATCGGCTGGTCGAGCAGCTGCAGTCCCGGAGAGCGGCGACGCGCTAGGGTTGCGGAGCAAGGGGCTTTGCATTTCCGTCTAGCTGAGGCACCATGCCCAAAGACTTCGGTCAGAGGGAAATCCGCTCAAGCTCCCAAGACTGCCCGCCACAATCTTCCAGCTCATTCCCATTTTCGTGCCATCGAATCATGCCCTTCATGCGTCTTGCGAGAATGATTGGCGGGGACGAGGCGTGAGCCGCGCAATGAAAACTCCCAAGACTAAGCTGCATCGCAACAGGAGCTTTGTCGCCATCGTTGTGACGTTGTTCGCATCCTTGGCTGCTCTACTCACGCTGGCGCCGCACACGGCGCGCGCTCTCGATCCCCTTAATCCGTTCAATACCTTCACCGATAGCGGTCCGGTCACGCCCGAGGAGCGGGAACGGCGCGAACAGCTGCGCGCCGATCTCTATGATCGCTTGAGCCCCGCCTACCGTATCGACGTGCCGTTCGTGAGCGACGCCTCCATCGCCGCGCTTCAACAGGCGATCGAGCGCTATCGCCAAATAGTCGCAGCCGGAGGCTGGCCGGTGACAGCAGACAAGGTCACGCTCAGACTTGGCGACACCAGCTCTGACATCGCCGCGATCAGGCGTCACCTGATCATCGAAGGCGACATCACCGGGGGCTCCGAGAACAATCCGACCTTCGACCAGGAATTTCTCGAGGGACTTGCGCGCTTCCAGATCAGGAACGGCCTGCGCGTGTCCGGCTTCGTCGATTCACGCACACTTGCCGCGCTCAACGTGGCCGCGCCCGAGCGCCTCAAGCAGCTCGAGAGCAATCTCGCGCGCATTCAGGGCATGACCAGCATCAACAAGGCGCCGCGGTACGTGCTCGTCAATGTTCCTGCCTTCGTCGCGCAGGCGGTGCAGAACGGGAGTCTCGAACTGGAAAGCAACGTGGTTGCCGGCAAGCCCGCGCGCGCGACCCCGCAAGTCTCGGCCAAGATCGTCGAGATCAATTTCTACCCGACCTGGACCGTGCCAGAGATCGTCGCCCAGCAGGATCTCATTCCCAAGATCAGGAAAGACCCGAGCTATTTCAGCGAAGAGCACTTCTCGGTGATGACCGACTTCAAATCTCCGCCGCTCGATCCCGCTACGGTCGATTGGAACTCGCCGCAAGTGGTGAGCTATAAGTTCCGCCAGGACCCTGGTCCGTTTAACGCCCTCGGCCTCGTGCGCATCAACATGCCGAACAAGTACAACGTCTATATGCACGACACGCCGCTCAAGCAGCTGTTCAGCCAAAGCGCGCGCGCTTTCTCGTCTGGCTGCGTGCGCGTCGAGAAGGTGGTCGATCTCGTGGCCTGGCTCCTCAAGGACAATAAAGGTTGGACGCTCGAGAAGGTGCAGACGCAGGTCGACGGCGGGCACAAGCTCGACGTCAAGCTCGCCAAGCCCGTGCCAGTGCATTTCGTCTATCTCACCGCTTTCGCCACCGGGAACGGCATCGCGCAATTCAGACCCGACATTTATGGTCGCGACGCCGGGCAGGGCGGTCCCGACGACCAGCAAGACGCCGTCGTCGCTCAGCAGAGCCGTGCCATCACGCCCTGACCGCCACGCCAAAATGCCGCAAGGAAGCGGCGAAACCCCTGCGTGCATTCTCTCGTTTTCGACAGTAAGAAACCACCAAAGCGACGGAGCGCCACGCGCGACACCAGGGCGCAAGACACGGCCTCCGGCGCGGCATAAACAAGGGGAAAAGCAACCCACCTGGGAATGGTTTGACGCGGGCGCCGCCATCCCGGCGCCTGACTGGAGAGAGGCAAAATGTTCGGGCTGTCCAAGCTCCGTATCTTCGAGATTGGCGTCGCTCTCCTTCTCACTCTTGCTGCCATCGTATTTGTCGGTCTTACCGTGTGGGCAGCAGAGACAGGTCGCATCGACGTCGCCGATGCCTGGGCGAGACCGACATCCGGCAAGGACCGCGCCACCGCGGCCTACATGACCATCGCCAACAAGGGCAAGCGCGCCGACATCTTGAAATCGGCGCATACGCGCAAGGCCAAGTTGGTGGAGATGCGTCAGCTCACCATGACTTCTGACGGCATCAAGAAGGTGCGCAAGCTGGAGGGTGGGCTTCCCATCGCGGCGGGAGGCTCGGTCGTGCTTGGGCCTGACGGCACGCACCTCATGCTGGTCGGGCTCGAAGATGCGCTGGAGTCCGGAGAGGATGTGATCCTTACTCTCGAATTTGCCCGGGCCGGTGCGGTCGATGTCCACGTACCGATCATGGCGAGCGCTCCCAGAACGGCAAACGCCACCGCCGTTCAATAGGCGGAACTCAGGAGCAGTGTGGATATAGCGCCGCGAGCTCCTGGCCCCTCAGCAGAATGACGTTTTGCGTCAAGCCGCCATTGTGCTTGATCCAGGCGCGAACGGCTGGCGGATAGGTCGCGTTGATGGCGCGCGTTATCTCGCGAGAGTGATATTTCCGACCGTATTGGTCCGCTACGATGGGCGCGTGGAACCCGAGCACTGCGCGGGAGGTGACGCAGATCCGGTTCCGCGGAATGGTGCTGAGCACGAGTGTGCAGGCCGACAGGCAAGGTCCGTCAATGACGACCCGCTCGCCCGATTTTCGAACCTTGGAAAAGAACTCGAGATAGCCGACGACGGGACCGCCTGCGCTCGACATGATGCGCACGTCGGCGAGCGCCGGCGCCGCGGCAATGGCGGTCAGGACGATAGCGAAGATGAATCGCCGCACGGCGACCTCCGATCTCCCCCCTAGCTCCTCTTGTAACCAGCAAGTCGGCAAAAATGCAGCATGCGCACCCTCGTTTCAATGAGCGGCACCGGTACGACCGCGAGACGGCTGACGTCAGCAAATGATTCGAGGAATTTCTCCGGACAGCGCGCCAGAGAGATGAACAGGATGGGCTCCGGCGTAGCTGCGGTGAATGGCCGCGTCATCTCGTAATGGTCGCTTGGGCTAGGCCTCGCCGGCAGCACATAGAGCTGGATGGGCTCGTCGCGGAGGTAATAGAGAAGCTCCCCGGCAAGCTCGCGTGTATCGACGACAATCGCACCGTACCGGTCCTCAGCTAATTTCGCGCGCACGGTGTCAGCAATACCGCGCCAGCCGATCACGCTTGACAGGAACTGTAGTCGCTCGAACAGCGGCAGTTGCAGAGCAAATGCAGGAGCGATAGCGAGAATCACGGCGATGGCGAGGTGGAGGCCAAGCGAGACCCAAAACAAGATGCGCCGGTTAAATTCGAGCATGACCGCGGTCACCAGGATCGCTGCCGCCGGATATGCGGTTGCCGACCAGTTGCCATGTGCGCGCGATAGAAGCGCCTGGACCGTGAGCAGCGCGAGCACCGGCAGCGAAAAACACAGCAGCAGAACCTTGGCGGGGTCAGAGGGGTGACGTATTTCGCGCCACGCCGCGCGCAGCAGCACAATGAATAGGATCGGGCCGAACACGCCAAGCTGCGCGGCGAAATATGCAAGCACCTCGAGGGGGTGAATATAGGGATACTGCCAGCCGATATTGGCTCCGGTATGCCGAATAGTTGGAAAGCCGCGCTCAGCATTCCAGATGACGTTGGGCGAGAACAGCGCGGCCGCGATCAGAGCCGCGACGATGGCGCGCCCGCCTTTCAGCGCCTCGCGCGCTTCCCGTGACACCGCGGCATGGCAGATGATGCAAAGCACTGCGTATATCATCGCCTGCTTGGTGAGGAGACCAAGGCCGAGTGCGACGCCGAGCAGGACGGCAAAGCCCATGCTCTGCCGCTTAACCAGCATGATCCAGGCGTAGAGCGCGATGATCCAGAACAGGATCAGCGGGACGTCGGTGGTGATCAGAAGCGAAGAGTAGGAAATCCCAGGGACGGTATCGAAAACGACGGCGGACCAGAATCCGACCCGGGGCCCGAACAGCGCGCGACCCGCGAGATAGATCATGAGCGCGCCGAGCGTATAGAGCACCGGCGATGCCGACCTGATACAGAACTCGCCTTCACCGCATACCGCGCTCGCCGCGCGGATCACCCAGGCGATCATCGGCGGCTTGGAGAAATAGCCGAAGGCAAGTTCGCGCGACCAGCTCCAATACTGCGCTTCGTCGGGAACGAGGTCGATCTTGGCGGCATGGATTGCCGCAAGCCGCAACGCTAGGAGAGCCCCGAGCCAGATCAGGAGGGGAAGGACATAGCTATTCTCGGTGATGGACGCGCGCTGTTCCTGACGCAGCATGAACAAGCTGGGGCGAGAGGGGAATGGGCCACGGTGTACAATGTTGTTTATTGTGGCGAAAGCTGGTTAGTGATGGCGTCGTCGACGCCCATTTGCCACGCCCCGATCAGAGACTTGCCATGCGTGTTTCCGTTGTAATTCCGGCGTTTAACGAGGAGGGCAATATCGGGCGCCTGATCGAGGAGACCTTCGCAAAGCTCCCGCCCGAAGCGCTCGGAGAGGTGCTCGCGATCGATGACGGGAGCGACGACGGCACGGCTGCCGAGATCAAGGCGTTGCTTTGGAAATACGGCTCACTCCACTATCTGCGCCATGGGCGCCGCGCCGGCCAAAGCGCGGCCTTGAGGACGGGAGTGGCCGCCGCTCGCTTTCCCATCATCGCCACCATGGATGGAGACGGGCAGAACGATCCAGGCGATATAGGCAAGCTGCTCAGCCGGCTCGGGGCGCCGGGCCGTGAGCCCGCCATGGTCGCAGGCATCAGGACGGGCCGCAAAGGCCCAGGCTCACGCAAGGCCGCATCGCGCTTCGCCAATTGGATTCGCGACACGGTACTCGCAGATGGCTGTCCCGATACGGGATGCGGGATCAAGGTCTACCGCCGAGACGCCTATCTCGAGCTTCCCTATTTCACCAGCATGCACCGCTATTTGCCGGCGTTTTTCCTGACTTACGGCCACGAAATCGCCTATGAGCCGGTCAACGATCGGCCAAGGCTCCGGGGCGCGTCAAAATATACTAATCTTGGCCGCGCCCTGATTGGGCTATACGACCTTGTCGGCGTGAGTTGGCTGCGCAAGCGGACGCTCATTCCGCCGGTTGCGGAGGATGCCGCTGGATCGAGCACCGCAGTGCCGTTTGACGCAAAGGGCAAAGAGGAGGGACGAGCGCTTCGCGCTCGCAAGCGTTCAGTAAATCAAGAGGGGTGACTTACATGCACGCGGCGGCAAGCCTTATCCGCTGGTGGCAGAACACACCGACTACGGAACTGATCTGGATCTCCATCGGCATGGTGGCTCAGCTCATGTTCTCGATGCGCTTCATCGTGCAGTGGATCGCGACGGAAAGGGCTCGCGCCAGCGTCATTCCCGAGACCTTCTGGTATTTCAGCTTTTTCGGCGGCCTCTTGTTGCTCGCTTATGCCTGCTATCGGCTCGATCCGGTGTTCATCCTCGGGCAAGCCGCGGGCCTCGCGATCTATTCGCGCAACATCTATTTCATTTGGCTCGGCAAGCGGGCGCCGAGTCCCGCCAAGGCGGTTTAGCGCGCGTTCCGACGCGCCGAGACGCCGCCCAAGCGAGCCCGCATGACGTTGCGCCTGAAAGACTTCTCCATCTTCGACCAGGTGCTGATCGCGCTTTCCTTGGTGCTTGTCGGCTTTCTACTGATCGATCCTTTCATGGTCGAGCGCGCGAACGCGCTGCAGCCTGGCGCACGCAAGGTGTTCAGGGCGATCACCGACATTGGCAGGTCAAACTGGATGCTCATTCCGACCGGTGCGGCCGTGGCGCTGGCGCTCGTGCTGCAGAAGCGCGACGCCGGATTCAGGAACGCTCCGGCCTACGGCCTGATCGCAAGCACCGTCGGCTTTGTCTTCGTGAGCATTGGTGGGGCAGGGCTGATCGCCACTCTGGTCAAGAACATCCTTGGGCGGGCGCGGCCGAGACTGTTCGAAACGATGGGACCGTTCGACTTCAAGCTGTTCGCCTTCACACCAGATTACGCGTCCTTCCCTTCCGGCCATGCCACCAATATTTTTGCCTTTGCCACAGTGATTGCCATCCTGTGGCCACGCGGCAAAGTGCTGCTCTACACCATCGCTGTGTGGATCGCGGCAAGCAGGGTCCTGCTCGGCGAGCACTACTTCACCGATGTCGTGTTCGGCGCGATTCTTGGCACGGTGGTTCCGTATTACGTGCGAGACCGATTTGCCGCGCGCCGTTGGCTGTTCGAACGCACCGCGGGAGGTGGCTACCGCATCAGAGGGTCCCGAACTCAACGCTGGCTCGGTTGGGCGCACTTCAAACCGGACCTTCGCGACACGACTTTTCGGCGTTAGAGGCCGAAACTCGCCGGCCTCGGGCGACCGCTGACTTTCGATGCGCCGCCCCGTGCGCCTGCCTATTAGCGTCAAGACCTCCGCCATAGAAGGTTCACAAACCCCGGTCGAAGTCCCATATAGGGATGGCGGAAGCGGCTGATTTGAAAGGGCCGCAAGCCGCTCTTCACATCTTCCTCGAACCTGCTATAGGTTCCCGCCCCTTAAAGGGGGCCGGCAGTTAGATTGACGCGGGGTGGAGCAGCCCGGTAGCTCGTCAGGCTCATAACCTGAAGGTCGTAGGTTCAAATCCTACCCCCGCAACCA
>DASSLP010000086.1:0-9320 GCA_035689365.1 Methyloceanibacter sp. | reverse complement strand
TGCCCTCGCCTAAACGGTGTTTATGCCAGATTTGCTGCCTGCTGGCGAGAATGGCGCTAGTTCCATTTGGCAATCGCGTCGAGGATTTGCGCGGGTAAAAGCCTGCGAAAGAGCGCTACTGCGTAAGTGGGGATGGTGACGTAATAGCGAGGCTTCGGCCGCTTGCTCTCAAGAGCACGGGCGAGCTCGGCCGCGACCGCCTCGGGCCCGAGCTTGAACGTCTGGCTTCGCCTGCCTCGAGCCGCGCGATCCTTTGGCGGTAAATCTCGCGATGGGGAGAGCCTTCGAGATCGATGTTGCGGCGATAGGCTTCGAGCGCATGCTCAAGAAAGCGCGAAGCGATCGGGCCAGGCTCGATCAACGTCACATAGATGGCAGTCCCTTTGAGCTCGATACGAAGCGCGTCGGCGAGAGCCTCGATGGCGAATTTCGAGGCGCAATAAGCGCCACGGTACGGCGCCGCGACAAGGCCAAGCACGGACGAGCAGAACACCAGACGCCCGCCGCTATTTGATCGCATCGCCGGAATCACACGCGCGGTGAGGTCATGCCAGCCGAACACTGCCACCTCGAATTGGGCACGGAGCACATCGGGCTTTAGGTCCTCGACCGCACCAGGCTGGCCGTAGGCCCCGTTGTTGAAGAGCGCAGTCAGTTTGCCGTCTGTGGCCTTGAGTACTTGCTCGGCGGCTTCGGCGATCGAGCGGGGCTCGGCATAGTCAAGGTAGAGGCTCTCGACGCCGACCTCATCGCGGAGTCTGGCAATGTCTTGCGCTTTGCGCGCCGTCGCGAACACGCGCCAGCCGCGAGCCTTCATCGCGCGCGCGGAAGCAAGGCCGATGCCGGAGGAGCAGCCGGTGATGAGGATCGAGCGCATGTTCATGACGCGCGGTCGGCCAGACCGCTCCCTTCCGCACCCCTAATCCTCGCCGCTCGCGGCTGTTCATGAAGTTCAGGACATAGGCAGCGATCTCGGCAGGTTTCTCCTCGACGGCGAAATGGCCCGCGTCGATCAGATGCAATTCGGCATGCGGAAGATCGCGCAAATAGGCCTCCGCGCCCGGGGCGATGAAGCCCTGGTCGTTCCTGCCCCACACGATCAGCGCCGGAAACTGGTGTTCGCGCAGCATCGCCTGCCACGCGGGGTAACGATTGATATTGTTCTGATAGTCCTGAAACAGCTGAACCTGAATCTTCCTGTCCCTTTCAGTCGTGAGAAAGCCGAGATCGCTGGTCCAGGCATCGGGATTCATGATCTCGCGCCGCTCAGGCGGCACGTCGCGCAGATATTGCTGGTTGATGATCGAATCCGCGCCCGTTCGCTCGTAGACGAAGGCAACGCCTTCCGGGCTTCGGTCGTCATGGGCGCGGCGGAAGTAAGCCTGACGCGCCGGCGTCAATCCTTCGAGATAGCAATTGGCGTTCTGCACGATGACGGTTTCGACCGCCTCGGGGTCGCGCTCCATCAGGCGGAACCCCACCGGACCGCCGAAATCGGTCATATAGAGCGTGTAGTGCTTGAGGCCGAGCACATCGAGGAAACCCTGCATCGCGTCGGCGAGGCGGTCGAAGGTGTAGGGTTCGACGTTGGGATCGGGGTGCTCGCTATAGCCTGAGCCGAGATAATCCGGCGCGACGACATGGTAGTCCGGCGACAGGAGCGGGATGAGCTCACGAAATTCGTGCGAGGTCGACGGGAAGCCGTGCAGCAGCACGATGGTAGGTCGCGTGGGATCGCCCGCTTCGCGATAGAAGATGGCGTGGCCGCCCACGGTCGCGGTCCGGTAATAGGTCTTGGGCGGAAGCCGCATCTCATAGGTCCACGCCGGCGTGCTTTGGGCGAACCACAACGCGACGAGAGCAGCGACGGTTCGCATCACCAGGCCAGGCATCGATGTCCTTCAGCGCGGCCTAATCGCCCCCGACGGACCCTTCGGGCGGCATGGTCTTCTGCTTTATGTTTTTCAGCCCAGCCATAAAGATGTCGCCGATGATCTTCTTCGCCTCATCGTCGCTCTTGCCGTTGGCCTCGAAGGTCGCGTCCCAATGAATGACGGTGCGGCCCGGGTCGCGCTCGTCGGGCTCGACCCAGAGTTTGGCCGAATACTCCTTAACCGGCAGCGGGCTTTCGACGATCTCGTAGCTGTAGCTCGTGTCGTCTGACCCTGTCAGCTTCTCCTTGATCGACCCGCCATTGTCTTTAAGCGTGAGCACGCGGAATGTGTCGCTGCCTTCCTTGCTCTCCTTGCAATCGGCTATGGCCGGATGCCAATCCTTGATCGAGCAGAAATCGGAGATCGTCGACCAGACTGTTAGCACCTGCGCCGGTGCCGCGATCTTCTTGTTCACATCGAGTGCACAGGCGGAGCCGCCCATGGCGGCAAACGCGGCAATCGCCGCAATCGCATATTTCACGAAACGCATTCGCTTCCTCCATTGCATAGGCCGGCTTGCCGTCGGCTTCTCGTGACGTTGATCAGCCCTCCAGCAGCCGTCGCGCGATGACGTGGGCCTGGATCTCGGCGGCGCCCTCGAAGATCGAGAGAATGCGTGCGTCGCATAGCACGCGGCTTATGGGATATTCGAGCGCGAAGCCGTTTCCGCCGTGAATTTGCAGCGCGTTGTCGGCCGCGGCCCAGGCCACGCGTGCGGCGAGCAGCTTGGCCATGCCGGCTTCGAGATCGCAGCGGCGCCCTGCATCCTTCTCACGCGCCGCGAAATAAGTGAGTTGGCGGGCGAGCAGGATCTCCGCCGCCGCCATCACGAGCTTATCCGAGACGCGCGGGAAATTGATGATGGGCTTGCCGAACTGCACGCGCTCCGTGCCGTAACGCAGCCCTAAGTCCAGCGCGGTTTGAGCGACGCCGATGGCCCGCGCTGCGGTCTGGATGCGCGCCGCCTCGAAGGTCTGCATCAACTGCTTGAAGCCCTGGCCTTCCGCGCCACCGAGCAGGTTAGCGGCAGGCACGGCGAAGCCGTCGAAGGAAATCTCGAACTCCTTCATGCCGCGATAGCCGAGCACCTCGATCTCGCCGCCGGTCATGCCTTCGGCCGGGAAGGGATCGTCGTCGGTGCCGCGCGGCTTCGGCGCCAGGAACATCGAAAGCCCGCGATAGCCCTTCTCCTTTGGATCGGTGCGGGCAAGCACGGTCATGAGATCGGCGCGGGCGGCGTGGGTGATCCAGGTTTTCTGCCCGGTGATGCGGTAAACGTCGCCGTCGCGGACGGCGCGGGTGGTCAGCGAAGCGAGGTCTGATCCGGTGTTAGGCTCGGTGAACACGGCCGTCGGCAACACCTCGCCCGAGGCGATCTTGGGCAGCCATTCCTGCTTCTGCGCGTCGGTGCCCGCGTTGAGTATCAGCTCCTCGGCGATCTCCGAGCGCGTGCCGAGCGAGCCCACGCCGATATAGCCGCGCGACAGCTCCTCGGAGACGACGCACATCGCCTCTTTGCCGAGGCCAAGCCCGCCATACTCCTCGGGCAGCGTGAGCGAGAACACCCCAAGCTCGCTCATCTTGGCGATCAGCGGCAGGGGAATGTATTCGTCCTTGAGGTGCCACTCCTGCGCATTGGGCACGACCTCGGCCTCGGAGAATCGGCGCATCTCGTTGCGGATGTCTTCGAACGTCTCATCGAGGCCCGGATCGCCGTAATTTGCGGCAGCAGCGCCTTGCGCGTGCTTGATAAGCTCGACAGCGCGCGAGCGCGTCTTCGGAGTCACGTTCTCGATCAGCGGTCTTGCCGCTGCGATGAAACCAATGAGGTCATTCTCGTCCACGCCGAGCTCATGCATGCGCACGATCTCGCCCTGGCTCATCATCACCCCGCCAAACAGCTGGCCGAGATATTCGCAAGCACCGATCTGAGTGAGCAGACGCTCGATCTCGCCGAAGCGGCCCTCGCCCTCCATCCGCTTCGCATAGCTTGCAAGCTGCTCGATGGCCGCGGCATAGGTGGCGACCCAGGCGAGGCCGTGAGCGGCGCGCTCCTCGCGCTCGAGCGCAGCGCCATCGATCTTACCGCCCGATGAGACCTTGGCGGCGACCGCCTCGACCGCGCTGTCGCGTAGGGTGCTTGCGGCTTCGGCAGCCGACTCAAGCAGTGGAATGAGCTCGCGGGAACTCGGCGCCTCGCTCCCCCTCAAGGTCTCTGCGGCGGTCAAATCGTGCTCCTCATGCGAAAAACCTTATGACTTCGGCCCCACGGAAGCTTGCTCGGGGCGCCAAGTCAAATCGGAATTCGCGCACGCGGAGCTCGTGGCTAGAACGCCCCTAGAGGTTCGCCCTCGATAACCGACTCTTGCACGAGGCCCGTCCAGACCTTCTCCGACGGGCCTTCCGGCTCCGAAGCGGGCGCGGCTTCGGCCCC
Source organism: Methyloceanibacter sp. (assembly GCA_035689365.1). Taxonomy (GTDB): domain Bacteria; phylum Pseudomonadota; class Alphaproteobacteria; order Rhizobiales; family Methyloligellaceae; genus Methyloceanibacter. The sequence goes on along the minus strand of DASSLP010000086.1, from coordinate 4,952 downwards.
TGCTTTCTCGCTCTCCGTCGGATTGACTTTTGCTTCAATGACTTCGAGCGGCCTGATGGCTGCGAGCAGCTCGTCGAGCTTGTTCATGGCCACATAATATTTGTTGGCCTGAAGGCGCTTCTCGACCTCTTGGCGCAATTCGAGGATGGCGTCGACCAGATCCGTTTTCACCAGCTGATTGTCCATGCTCTTGCCCCCTTTTGCTAAAGCAGCTCGCGCCGCAACCGCGAGGGGTTATCCGCTTGTGGCCACGGGCGAGAACCGAAAAGGAGCCAACTTAGGGACCGGCCCTGCGGTTCCCCTCCAGGGGTAAACGTACGTGGATAACTTGGTTAGCTGCCGTGCATCTGGCGGCTCGCCTCGAGCACGTCTTCGAAGGTACGAAGACCGGTGCAAGGCGCGCTGACGAGAACCGCCATGTTGCCGGGGCGATGCTCGTTCTTCCACATGCGCATATGCGCCTTCGGGATTTGCTCCCAGGGGAAGACCTCGCTCATGCACGGATCAATGCGCCGCTCTACCACGAGCTTGTTGGCCTGGCTCGCCTGAAGGAGATGGGCGAAATGCGAGCCTTGGATGCGCTTCTGGTGCATCCACACATAGCGCGCATCCATAGTGAGGTTATAGCCGGTGGTGCCGGCGCAGAACACGACCATGCCGCCCCGCTTCACCACGAAGCATGACACCGGGAAGGTGGCCTCGCCAGGATGCTCGAATACGCAATCGACGCTCACGCCTTTGCCGGTGATCTCCCAGATCGCCTTGCCGAAGCCGCGCACCTCCTTGGCCCAAGCGTCGTACTCCGGGGTGCCGACCGTCGGCATCTGGCCCCAGCATTTGAACTTGTTGCGATTGATGACGCCTTTGGCACCGAGCGACATGACGAAGTCGCGCTTCTCGTCGTCGGACACAACGCCGATGGCATTGGCGCCGGTGGTGGCGCAAAGCTGCACAGCCATCGAGCCGAGGCCGCCTGAGGCACCCCACACGAGCACGTTGTGCCCCGGCTTCAGCGTGTGCGGCCTGTGGCCGAACAGCATGCGGTAAGAGGTAGCGAGTGTCAGCGTGTAGCAGGCAGCCTCTTCCCAGGTAAGATGCCTCGGCCGCTCGAGCAATTGACGGTCTTGTACGCGGCAGAATTGTGCGAACGAGCCGTCGGGGGTCTCATAGCCCCAGATGCGCTGCGACGGCGAGAACATGGGATCGCCGCCGTTACATTCCTCGTCGTCACCGTCGTCCTGATTGCAGTGGACGACGACTTCGTCGCCAACCTTCCAGCGCTTCACCTTGGAGCCGACCGCCCAGACGATGCCGGAGGCGTCAGAGCCCGCGATGTGAAAAGGGTTCTTGTGGCCGTCGAGCGTCGAGACCGGCTTGCCGAGCGAGGCCCACACGCCGTTGTAGTTGACGCCAGCAGCCATCACGAGGACCAGCACCTCGTGGCTGTCGAGCTGCCAGGTCGGCAGCACCTCGATCTGCATGGCCTCGTCGGGAGGACCGTGGCGGTCTTTGCGGATCGCCCAGGCATACATGTTTTTCGGCACGTGACCGAGCGGGGGGATTTCCCCGATCTCGTAGAGATCCTTGACCTCTCCAGCCGGCGCAGATGTTGCTTCGGAGACAGCAGCTAGCGACATCTCATTCATCCGATTGTCCCCCCAGTCCGGTTTCTTCGGTCCGTTTTTGCACTGCGGCAATTCTCCTTTATTCATCTCGCGACTGCAACATATTTGCAACGGCGCCCTGTCACACGCAAAAGCGCCCCAAGGGCGCCTCCTCTCCGCCTCAATCCACCAGCGGGCAGAGAGCGTTATCAAAAAGCCGTGAGCCTGCCCAGGGGACAAATGAGTTCTAAAGGCGCAGTCGGAACCCTGTTCCGCACCTACAGTTCCCTGTCGGTCCCGGCACTACCAGGCGACAGATAAGCTTTCGTGCGCGGGCTTCCCCCCAAGACCTCTCTCGGAAAGAGACCTCAATGAGATCGAAACTCACGCTTTTAACCACGGCAGCAGCACTTGCCTTTGGGCTGACTGCCACTTCCGCGCTCGCCGCCGATGCAACCGGGGATGCGCCCGGCGCTAAGAGTGACATCACCATTGTCGGCACCAATCAGGGTGGGGTTGCCGGCGGTGCCGCGACTCAGGCTGCACCCGACCAGGGCAACGCCGCCCTGCCTGACTCCGGCAATCCAGCCGCTGCTGCGCAAGGAAGCCCGCTTGCAAGCGATGGCGGCGGAGCGGCCGCACAGGGCGGCACTCAAGACCAAGGCGCTGCCGGTGCGCCCGCTGCCAAGCCCGATACGCAGAAGCAGGGCCAGCTCCCCTCCCCGAGCTCGTCTTACTAGAGATCCGCAAACTGCGGAGTTGGACTGGAAGGGCGGCGCTTACGGGCGCCGCTCTTTCCTTTTAGAAACCGAATGAGAGTATTGTTGCTATAAGCGCGGCCAGCATGCTTCGATGCGAGGCGGACGAGCTTTAGAGCTAGCACCATGAGCGGAAGTTCACCCAAACGGGACAAGCCTTGGCTGTTCCGCACCTATGCCGGCCATTCCACGGCGAAGGCCTCCAACGCGCTTTACCGGAAGAACCTCGCCAAGGGTCAGACCGGGCTTTCGGTCGCCTTCGATCTGCCGACCCAGACCGGCTACGACTCAGACGACGCGCTTGCCCGCGGCGAGGTCGGCAAGGTTGGCGTGCCGATCTCCCATCTCGGCGACATGAAGAGTCTGTTCGAGGGCATCCCACTCGCCGAGATGAACACCTCGATGACTATCAACGCGACGGCGGCCTGGCTGCTCGCGCTGTATGTCGCGCTCGCCGAAGAGCAGGGCGCCGATCATGCCAAGCTCACCGGCACGGTGCAAAACGATATCCTCAAGGAATATCTCTCGCGCGGCACCTATATCTTTCCGCCAGCCCCGTCGCTTCGGCTGATCAAGGACGTCATCGTTTACACCAACCGCGAGATGCCGAAATGGAACCCGACCAATGTCTGCTCCTATCATTTGCAGGAGGCCGGAGCGACGCCGGGTCAGGAGCTTGCCTTCGCGCTTGCCACGGCGCAAGCCGTGCTCGATGAGGTGAAGAATTCCGGCGAAGTGCCGCCGGACCGGTTTCCCAAAGTGGTCGGCACCATCTCGTTCTTCGTCAATGCCGGCGTGGGCTTCATCACCGAAGTCTGCAAGATGCGCGCCTTCGTCGAGCTGTGGGACGAGATTGCCGAGAAGCGCTACGGCGTGAAGGACCCGGCGCTGCGCAGATTCCGCTATGGCGTGCAGGTGAACTCTTTGGGCCTCACCGAGCAGCAGCCCGAGAACAACGTTTACCGCATCCTGCTGTCGATGCTCGCCGTGACGCTGTCGAAGAAGGCGCGTGCGCGCGCCGTGCAGTTGCCCGCGTGGAATGAGGCGCTTGGACTGCCGCGGCCGTGGGACCAGCAATGGTCGCTGAGGCTCCAGCAGATCGTGGCCTACGAGACCGACCTGCTGGACTACGGCGACATCTTCGACGGCTCGGTCGAGATCGGTCGCAAAGTCGAGGAGCTTAAGGAGGAGGTGCGCGCCGAGCTCGCCAAGATCGAGTCGATGGGCGGGGCAGTCGCGGCCATCGACTACATTAAGGAGGCGTTGGTCGCTTCTAACGCTGCGCGGGTCGAAGCCATCGAAAAGGGCGAGCAGGTCCTCGTCGGCGTCAATGCCTATACGGAGACCGAGCCGTCGCCGCTTGCCGGCGGCATCGAAGGGATCATCACCGTGCCTGAGTCGGTCGAGATCGAGCAGGTCGCGGCCCTTCAGTCCTGGCGGCGCGACCGCGATGACAAGGCCGTGACACAAGCGCTGGTCGATTTGAAATCGGCGGCAGCGGAGGGCCGCAATATCATGCCGCCCTCGATTGCGGCAGCAAAAGCCGGCGTCACCACCGGTGAATGGGGCCAGGTGTTGCGCGAAGTGTTCGGTGAATACCGCGCGCCGACCGGCATCCACGCCAAGCATCACGTCGACAAGGCAAGGATCGAGGACGTGCGCCGTCTCGTCGAGGAGGTCTCAGGCAGGCTTGGCCGCACCCTCACCTTCGTTGTCGGCAAGCCCGGGCTTGATGGCCACTCGAACGGCGCCGAGCAGATCGCCGTGCGTGCCACAGATGTCGGCATGGACGTCGTCTATGACGGGATCAGACTCACGCCCGCCGAGATCGTCGAGCAGGCGCGCGAGACGAAGGCGCACGTGGTCGGGCTATCAATCCTATCGGGCTCGCACGTCTCGCTCGTCCGCGAGATCGTGCAGCGCTTGCGAGAAGCAGGCATGGGCGACGTGCCAGTCGTGGTCGGCGGCATCATCCCTGCCGAGGACGTCAATGTATTGAAGCAATGCGGGGCGTCGGCGATCTACACGCCAAAGGACTTTCAGCTCAACGACATCATGGTGGGCATCGTGAAGCTGGTCGACCAGAAGGCAGCCGAAAGGGTCGAGCAAGGCATTCCCGTGCCTCCGCTCCGCGAACGTGAAAGGGTGCGGCTGTGAACCGCTATGCTCTCGCCGCAGTGCTGATCATTGTCGCAGGTCCGGCGCTCGCCGGCGACCAGAGCGGACAGGCGCCGTGCCCTGCCGGCAGCGCAATCACCTCAGGCAGCTCGAACGTCACGGTGGGAGGCAAGCAGGCGGCGCGCGCCGGCGACACGACCGGTTGCGGCTCGGAGACGGAGGGGTCGTCGAACGTGTTCATCAATGGCAAGCCTGCCGCCGTGCAAGGCTCCTCGACCGGCTGCGGCGGCTCGGTCGTGACCGGCTCGTCGGGTGTGTTCATCAACGGCAAGCCGATGGTGGGTGACGCGACCTCGGGCTGCGCCGGGAAATAGTCCCCACTACGAGCCGCTTAGACCGTGGAAATGACGGCTAGCTGCTTTGCGGTTAGACTGCGGACTCGCGTCCGCTCGAGGGCGTCCGGTCAAAGGGG
>DASSLP010000085.1:0-19589 GCA_035689365.1 Methyloceanibacter sp. | reverse complement strand
TTGATCACATCCTTGTCGGCAAGCAACGCGGCTTGGAAATCCGCGCCGGTCTCCCACACCTTCATGGCGTTCCGCTGCACCAGCCGGTAGGCCTCCTCGCGCGGCACGCCCGCTTCCGTCAGCGCGAGCAGCACGCGTTGCGAATGAATGAGTCCGCCGAGGCGGTCGAGATTTGCGCGCATGCGATCGGGGTAGACCACGAGGTCCTTGATAATGCCGGTCAGCCGGACCAGGGCGAAATCGAGCGCGATGGTGGCATCAGGGCCGATCACCCGCTCGACCGACGAATGGGAAATGTCGCGTTCGTGCCACAGCGCCACGTCCTCGAGCGCAGGCTGCGCGTAGGCGCGGACAACCCTGGCAAGGCCGGTCAGATTTTCGGATAGCACAGGGTTCCGCTTATGTGGCATTGCCGATGAACCCTTCTGGCCCTCGCTGAAATATTCCTCCGCTTCCAGCACCTCAGTCCGCTGCAAGTGCCTGATCTCGGTCGTGAGCCGCTCGATCGAGCTCGCCACCACCGCAAGCGTGGCGAAGTAGAGGGCGTGCCGGTCGCGCGGGATGACCTGGGTCGAGATCGGCTCTGGTCGAAGCCCTAGCTTCTTGGCGACGTAAGCCTCGACCCGCGGGTCGACATGGGCAAAAGTGCCGACCGCGCCGGAAATCGCGCAGGTGGCCACCTCCTCGCGGGCGCGCTCCAGCCGCTCTCGGGCCCTCGAAAATTCAGCGTAGGCGCTCGCCAGCTTCAGCCCGAAGGTAGTTGGCTCGGCGTGCACTCCGTGGCTCCGGCCCACAGTCAGCGTGTCCTTGAACTCGAAGGCGCGGGCTTTGAGCGCGGCGAGCAGCGCGTCGACATCGGCAACGAGAAGATCGGCCGCCTGCACAAGCTGCACGTTGAAGCAAGTGTCGAGCACGTCCGAGGACGTAAGGCCCTGATGGAGGAAACGCGCGTCGGGTCCGACCTTCTCGGCGACTGAGGTGAGAAAGGCGATCACGTCATGCTTCACCTCGCGCTCAATCTGATCGATGCGGGCGACGTCGAAGCTGCCGCGCTTCCTCACCGCGTCGGCTGCATGTTTCGGGACAAGCCCGAGCTCGGCCATGGCCTCGGCGGCATAGGTCTCGATCTTGAGCCAGATGCGAAACTTCGCCTCGGGCTCCCAGATGCGAGCCATCTCGGGGCGGCTATAGCGAGGGATCATGCGAACGTAAGGGCCTTTCCGCGAGAAAGGATGCAGGAGAGGCGCTTACCTCTAGCAGAGCGTGCGCGCAGGCTCAAATGTGGGCGGCGTCAAATCTCGACGGTCTTAGGCTCGCGCGGACCGAACAGCGCGATATAGAAGGCTGCCGCTGCGATCAGCGCTGCGTAGGCGGGGCGCGGCGGGACGAGCATAAAGATGATGAAGGAGATCAAGTCACTCTGCGAGGCCCAATACAGGCCCGACAGCGACCAGTCCTGCTGGCTCGGATAGGTGACGTGGCTGTAGATCACCCTAAGCAGGCCACCGAAGCTGCAGAACGCCACCACGAAAATGAAAAGCGCAAACAGGAAACGCACGACGAAGCCGCGCTTGGCGGCGAAGCCTTGCACCCACCAAGTGGCGAGCGCGGCGAGCGCGCCGGCAAAGCCTACGATGCGTAAGCTCTGCTGGGCTTGGTCGTTCGTGACTGCGTTCATGTAATCGCCGATCAGCAGCGCCCACATCGAAGTACCGATCACCAGCGCAAAGAGGACCGCGAGAATGAAACCGATCACCTTGGCAAACGTCACTTTTTCCATTGCCGCATCCCGCCCCGTTCACGATCCCCGCGCGACTATGCAGGGTAAACGCCGCCGCCGCAATCGTCGCGGAAGCCAGGCAGCGCTTGAAGGCGCGCGACAGTTATGGTCGGATCGAGGCCAAGCGGGGCGAGAAAAGGAGGCGTGAGGCCATGGCATTCGACAACCTCGAGGCAGAGCTTGCCCTCCTCATCAATCAGATGGAACCCCCGCCGGAAGATCCGCACGAGCTCTACCTCCGCATCTACGAGAAGCTGAACGAGTTCAAGGCGCTCGGGCTCCCGCTTCCCGACGACCTGGTGCGCGTCGAGAAAGAACTCGAGACGTATTTTGCCTCTCAGGAAGCCCGCGGCAAGAAGCGCTAGCCGGAGGCCCCCGCGGCCGTCTTGTCCCCGATCTCGTCGTAGGTGCCGTTAGACCAGCGATAGACGGCATAAGGCGGCAGGTTGGGGTCGCCCTTCTCGTTGAACTTGAACTTGCCGATCACCGTGTCGAACTCGGTGTCGTTCATCGCCTTCACCACGTCGGCGGACTCGGTCGACTTCGCCTTCTCGGCCGCCTGCTTCCAGGTCTGGACCGCGGCATAGGTGTAGAGCACGTAGCCCTCGGGTTCGATGCCCTTCTCCTTGAAGCGCTTCACCACCTCCGCAGCCGCCGGGTTCTTGCGCGGATCTGGCGAGAAAGTCATGAGCGTGCCTTCGCCGGCAGGCCCAGTGATCGACCAGAACTCCTGGGTGATCAGCGCATCGCCGCCCATGAGGATCGTATGCATGCCCTGGTCGCGCATCTGCCGGATGATGAGACCAGCTTCGGTGTGATAGCCGCCGAAATAGACAAGATCGACATTGGCCTGTTTCAGCTTGGAGACGAGAGCCGAATAGTCCTTCTCGCCGGCGGTGATCGCCTCGTACATCACCTCCTTCTTCCCGGCCTCGTTCATTGCCTTCTTGGTCTCGTCGCCGAGGCCTTTGCCGTACGCCGTCTTGTCGTGGACGAACGCCACGTTCTTATCGGCGAAATGAGCTGCGATATATTTGCCGGCAACGCCGCCTTGCTGGTCGTCGCGGCCGCACACGCGATAGATGTTTGGCCCTGCGCGGTCGTCGGTAAAGGCAGGATTGGTGGAGGCGGGCGAAATTTGCACCATGTTGGCGTCGACATAAACCTTCGAGGCCGGGATCGACGAGCCGGAGCAATAATGGCCCGCCACGAGCGCCACGTTGTTGCCCGTCATCTGGTTTGCTACTGCGACCGCCTGCTTCGGATCGCACGCATCGTCGCCGATCTCGAGGTCAAGCTTTTTGCCGAGCACGCCGCCCGCCGCATTGATGTCTTCGACGGCCAACTCGCCGCCGTTCTTCATCTGCGCACCGAACGAGGCATATTGACCGGTCACCGGCCCGACGACGGCGATTGGTATCGACTTATCTTCCCCGCCTCCGCCGCAACTTGCGGCAATCGCCGCTACGCCCAAGGCCGCGAGCAAACCGGCAATACGCTTCATGATTTACCTCCCTGTCCAAGGACGTTCGCAGTCTACATGATTTGTCCGCTAGAAACCCATTCCCTAAGAGCCTCACCGCGCTTTCCAGCTGAGCGGGCTCGTGCGCTCGTAGAGCCAGCGATATTGGGTGACCATTTGCGTCGTACGCATGACGCGAAATCCGAGGCTAGCCGCGGCGACCAGCAGGATGTAGGTGACGAGATAATAATAGGGAGACAAGAGCGTGCCCTCTCCCAGGGCGTAGTGGAAGAAGCGCACAGCGGCGGCGAGCAGCGCCATATAGAAGAAAATTCGCCAAATCGGCTTCCATGACCGCGCCAGCCCTCGTCCGGCGAGGAAGGCCGCGCCTCCGCCCAAAATCACGGTAAGCACGAGGAACACCCAAGGTTCGTCGGACAGCCAAGTCATTTTCTAATGCCTTCCCGCGGCGCGCCCTTGCCACCACCTTCGAGGTAGGCCGCCTGCACCTCGGGACTTCCCAGCAGCTCGGCGCCAGATCCACTCATGGTGATCCTGCCATTGACGAGAACATAGCCGCGATGGGCGAGACGGAGCGCATGATAGGCGCTCTGCTCGACGAGAAAGACGGTCAGGCCATAATCGGCATTAAGCGCACGGATCGCACCGAAGATCTGCTTCACGATCAGCGGAGCAAGGCCGAGCGACGGCTCGTCGAGCAACAGCAACTTGGGGCGCCCCATGAGCGCCCGGGCGATGGCGAGCATTTGCTGCTCACCTCCGGAAAGCGTCCCGCCACGCTGATGCTGGCGCCTCTTAAGCAGGGGAAAGAGTTCGAATACATGGTCCAGGTCCTTGACGAAATAGTCTGGATCAGAGGCGATGAGGGCACCCATCTGCAAGTTTTCCAGAACGGTCATGCGCGCGAAAATCCGGCGTCCCTCCGGCGACTGCGCGATCCCGAGCCGAGCGATCTCATGGGTGGGAAGGTCGGTAATGTCCCCGCCAGCGAACAGAATTCGTCCTTCGGAGGCGCGCGGGCGCCCGAAGATCGACATCATGAGCGTGCTTTTGCCGGCGCCGTTGGCGCCGATCAGCGCCACGATCTCGCCGAGGTGAATGTCGAGGCTCACGCCGTGCAGCACCGGGATCCTGCCGTAGCAGCAAGTGACCTTCTTGACTGCGAGCAGCGGCGCGCTCATTGCCGCACCTCGCGTTCGACCTTCGCGACCTCGTCGTCCGGGACGCCGAGATAGGCCGCAATGACGCGCGGGTCGTTGCGCACCTCTTCCCGCGATCCGTCAGCGATCTTCTTGCCGTAATCGAGGACAACGAGGTGGTCCGAGATGCGCATCACCACGCTCATGTCGTGTTCGATGAGCAGGATCGCGACGTTCTCCTTGGCGCGGATGTCGCAAAGCAATGTGGTCAATACGTCGCTCTCGCGCGCATTCAAACCCGCGGCAGGTTCATCAAGGCAAAGCAGCAATGGCCGCGTGCACATTGCCCGCGCGATCTCAAGCTTGCGCTGCTCGCCGTAAGGAAGCTCACCCGCGGGCACGTCTGCCCGTCTGATAAGATTGACGCGGTCGAGCCAGTGGCGCGCATAGTCGACCGCCTCGCGCTCGGCCCTGGCGAAGCCGCCAATGTGAAGGAGGGCGCCCACAGTCGCAAAGATGCCGAATCCAAGAACAGCACCGGTAGGCAGCCCAGAGGCTCTAGTCAGCACGTTGTGCTGCGCCACCATCAGGTTCTCGAGCACCGTCATGCCGGGGAACAGGCGAATATTCTGAAAAGTGCGGGCGACGCAGGCGCGCGAGTTGATGTCGTGGTCGTCCAAGCGCTCGAGATCGAAGCTTTGACCGTCGGGGTGGGCGAGCTTCATCATCCCTTCGCTCGGCTTGTAGAAGCCGGTGATGCAGTTGAAGACGGTAGTCTTGCCGGCTCCGTTAGGTCCGATCAGCGCCGTGATGTCTTGGCGTCCAACGTCAAACGAGACGTCGTCGACAGCGACCAGCCCGCCGAAACGCATGGTGAGGTGCTCGACCCTGAGCAGAGGATCCTTCTCCCACGGCCTCATACGCGGGCTTCCTCAACGAGGTTCTTGGAGATGGGCTGCTTCTCGCGCAGCACGATGGTCGGCGAGCGCGTGCCCACGATGCCGCGCGGCCGCCAGACCATGATGCCCACCATGGCCACGCCGAACAGGAGCATGCGATAGAGCGCGGGATCGAAGCCCTCGCCGAAGATGCTTTGCAGGCCCTCGGTATGGCGAAGCGCCTCGAAGCCTCCGACCATGACGATGGCGGCAATGGCCACGCCGAGCTGGCTGCCCATGCCGCCAAGCACCACGATGGCAAGGATGATGGCGGACTCGATGAAGGTGAAACTTTCCGGGCTGATGAAGCCCTGACGGGTGGCGAAAAAGCTGCCAGCGAGACCGCCGAACAGAGCGCCGGTGGCAAAGGCGGTGAGCTTGGTGATGGTGGTATTGATACCGAGCGAGCGGCAAGCGATCTCGTCTTCGCGCATCGCTTCCCAGGCGCGCCCGACGGGAAGCCGCCGGAGTCTGATCGTGACGAGGTTGGTGATCAGCGCGAGCCCCAGGATCACGTAGTAGAGGAAGATGATGCCTTGGAGGGGATCGTATTTAAGCCCGAAGAAACTCGCGAAGTTCGGGCTTGCCTGAGCCGAGAAGGGGAGGCCGAAAAAAGTGGGCTTCGGAATATCAGAGACGCCGTTAGGGCCGTTGGTCACGGGCGTCCAGTTGATCAGGATGATACGGACGATCTCGCCGAAGGCGAGCGTGACGATGGCGAGATAGTCGCCTCTAAGTCGCAGCACCGGGAAGCCGAGAATGACGCCCCACAGCGCAGCGGCAGCCCCCGCGACCGGGAGGCACATCCAGAAGCCGAGGCCGAAATGGGTAGCGAGCAGCGCGAACACATAGGCGCCCACCGCGTAGAAGGCGACGTAACCAAGGTCGAGCAGACCTGCGAGGCCGACCACGATGTTCAGCCCCCAGCCGAGCATCACGTAGGTGAGCACGAGGATCGAGAGGTCGAAAAGGTAGCGGAGCGGAAGGCCGAGATGGAACGCCTTCTCCAAGAGATAGGAGACGAGCGGGAACAGGATCGCGAAGGCGATGCCGCCGATGGTGAAGATGCGCGCGTAGGGAAGATTCGGGAAGAAGTTGACGATGGCGCGGCGCACAGCGCCAATGCCGAGAAAAGCGAGCAGACAAGTCGCCACGAGGCGAAAACCTGCCGCATCGACGATGCTGGCCACGATCAAGACCAGCGCGGCGACTAACGCCACCGTGCCGAGGACAATGAGATCGCGACGCTCGAATGGCTCCGAGGTGAAGAACTTGGCAAACGGCGCGGTGATGGGATGCTCGGCCTGCCAGACGAAAAGATTGAGCAGGAGTCGCCCGAACACGACAATGCCGACGGCGATGGCGAGCAAGCCGGGGCGGGGCGCGAGCGTAAGCCCCGTAACCTTATCAACCGTCCGCACGCCGAGCAGGAGGCAGAACAGGAAAAACGCAATCCCGCCGGCGATGATGGCGTCTGCAAGCGCGGATTTGAGCCGCTGGCCGAACGATTTGCCGGGCTCTGCCAAGGGGATCAAACCTTCTCCACCTCGGGACGACCAAGCAGGCCGGTCGGGAAAAAGATCAGCACGATCGCAAGCATCGAGAAGGCCGCGACGTCCTTATATTCGGGGCCGCTCGGGGCATAGGCGGACCAGAATGTCTCGATCAGCCCGATGATTAGCCCGCCGAGCATGGCGCCAGGCAGCGAGCCGATGCCGCCGAACACCGCAGCAGTGAAGGCCTTAATGCCGGCGACAAAGCCGATATAGAAGTCGATCACCCCGTAATAGAGAAGGTAAAGAAGCCCGGCCACGGCCGCGAGGGCGGCGCCGAGCACGAAGGTGAGCGAGATGGTGCGATCGACATTGACGCCTGAGAGCGAGGCCATGAGACGGTCCTGCTCGCAGGCACGTTGTGCCCGACCTAGCGCAGTACGGGTGATGATCAACCAGAACACCATCATCAAGACGAAGGTCGTGACCACGACCAGGATCTGAATATTGGACAGGTTGACCTCGAAGCCGTTCTCCACGAACAGTTCGTAACCTCCGGTGACGACCGGCTGCAGCGGCTTCACGCGCGCGCCTTGCGACACCTGGATGAAATTCTGCAGCACGATCGACATGCCGATGGCGGTGATGAGCGGAGCGAGCCGGAACGACTCGCGCAACGGACGGTAGGCGATACGCTCGACGGTCCAACCCCACACGGCGGTGAGCGCCATGGCGATGACAAGGACGATGATGAGAGCGAGGGGAACGAAGGTGAGGCCAAGTGAGACCAACGCGAGGAAGGCGATCAGCGCAATGAAGGAGCCCACCATGAAGATGTCGCCGTGGGCAAAATTGATCATGCCGATGATGCCATAGACCATGGTGTAGCCGATGGCGATCAGCCCATAGATCGAGCCAAGCGCGATTCCGTTGATCAGCTGCTGGAAAAAATAGGCCATTGGCCTCCGCCATCCCCTGCACAGGCCGTTTATCGTTGAGCCCCCGGGCTTTGCGGCCCTAAGCGGACCTTCTTAGCAAGAAGAGCTTGCGACACACAACGTCACTCAGAGCAGCATATGGGACCCGTCGCAATACGGTGGGTCGCCCGTGTCCTTGCAACCGCAGAGCAGGGCTAGCTCGTTCCGCTCGGCGGTGAACATCAGGGGCTCGATCCCGGTGCCGGCATGGGACCCGTCGCAATACGGCTGTTTTTTGCTTCGTCCGCAGCGGCACCAGGCGTAGCGCTTGCCGGCCTCGAGCTCGACTTGATAGGGGCTGAGCTGCGGTCGCTCTGGCTCTGCCATCGGGGCGTCCTCTTTGCCTCTTTTTGCCGTTTGCGACCAGGAGACCGGGGCCCTGCTTAGCCAATTCAACCTTGCGGCACAAGGCGTCCCAGGGGCTTGCATGTTAATTGGCTCGGTAACACTTGCGCCTAAGATCAACCGCTGCAACGATTCGCGCGGATTGCACGCGGGCAGAGCGCAAAACCCAGGAAAGAGCTTGAGTCGATGGCCCATCCAGACCATAGAGGGCGAAAATCGCAGCCGAAGAGCTTTACATCGGCAAGAGACAATGCCCGCGTGGGGCTGCGGGGCTCGCGACGCAAGGGGGCCAAGGTGCTTTCGGAGGCAGCCCATGGCTGAACTCGTTTTCATAATCGTTGCCCTGCTCGTCCTGTTCGCCCTCGGCATGAACCGCGCGTCGCTCAGGCTCTGGGCGCTCGGCGTCGCCCTTCTCACCTTGAGCGCACAGATGGGTCTCGTTCACGGCCACCTGCATCGGCCGGTCTTCACCCTTTGGGCTCTGCTCGGATGGCTTGTGGCCGCAGGCCTGTTTGCACTCTCGTTCAAGGAGCTGCGCAAGAAATACGTCGTGCTGCCGGCCTACCACGCGCTCAAAGGCTCGATGCCCGCGATATCGGAGACCGAGCGCGAGGCGCTTCAGGCGGGTACCGTCGGATGGGATGCCGAGTTGTTCGGCGGAAAGCCCGACTGGTCGAAGCTCCGCCGCGTCGCGCCCATCACGCTAACTGCGGAGGAGCGTGCGTTTCTCGACGGGCCTACGACCGAGCTGTGCAAGCGCCTCAACGACTGGCGCATCCGCCACGAGCTGCACGACATCCCCGAAGACATCTGGCGCTTCGTCTGCGATAAGGGCTTCCTCGGCATGCTCATCTCCAAGGAGCATGGGGGCTTGGGCTTCTCGGCCCAGGCGCAGTCGCTCATCCTCGGCAAGATCTCATCGCGCAGCCCTGACGGCGTCACCATCGTCATGGTGCCGAACTCTCTCGGGCCCGGTGAGCTGATCGAGAAATATGGCACCGATGCACAAAAGGAGCACTTCCTGCCGCGTCTCGCGCGCGGCGAAGAGATTCCCTGCTTTGCGCTGACCGGCCCCTTCTCCGGCTCCGATGCTGCCTCGATGCGCGACGTCGGTGTCGTCGCGCGCGGCATCCACAACGGCAAAGACACGCTCGGCGTCAAGCTAACGTGGGACAAGCGCTACATCACGCTTGCGCCCAACGCCACGCTACTCGGTCTCGCCTTCCGCCTGTTCGATCCCGAGAACCATCTCGGCCGCGGCGAGGACGTGGGCATCACTCTGGCGCTCGTACCGACCGACCATCCGGGTGTCGAGATCGGCAGGAGGCATCTCCCCGCCGGCGCCGCGTTCCCGAACGGCCCGACGCGCGGACGCGACGTGTTCATTCCCATCGATTGGGGCATTGGTGGCGCCGAGCGGGCAGGGCAGGGCTGGACCATGCTGATGAACTGCCTTGCGGCCGGCCGCTCCATCTCGCTTCCCGCGACGAGCGCCGCCGGCGCGAAATCGATGCTGCGCACAAGCACGGCCTATGCCCGCATCAGGAAACAGTTCAATCTTCCCATTGGCTTCATGGAGGGCATCGAGGAGCCTCTCGCGCGCCTCGCCGAGTCCGCCTACGAGCTTGAGGCCGCGCGCGCCGTGACTGCCTCGATGGTGTCTGCCGGCGAGAAGCCGGCGGTTATCTCGGCGCTGCTGAAATATGTCTCGACCGAGCGCATGCGCGCTTGCGTCAACGACGCGCTCGACATTCATGGCGGCAGGGGCATCTGCGACGGGCCGTCGAACTATATCCAGGGCGCCTATCAGATGGTGCCGGTCGGCATCACGGTCGAAGGCGCCAACATCCTGACGCGCACGCTGATCACCTTCGCCCAAGGGGCGCTCCGTAGTCATCCTTATCTTTTCACGGAGATAGAAGCGCTGCAAAAGCCGGATCGGGAGCAGGGATTCGAAATCTTCGCCGAGACCTTCGACAATCACGTTGCATTCACGGTGTCGAACGTCGCCGGTGCGCTGTTCCATAATTTGACCTTCGGAATTCTAGCCTCCGCGCCTCCCAATGCCGGAGCGACGGCTTACTGGTGGCGGCAGCTTGCGCGCGCCTCGCGTTCCTTTGCCCTTGTCGCAGATATGACGGTGGCGCTACTCGGCGGCGGCCTCAAGGTGAAGCAGAAGATCACCGGCCGCATGGCCGACGCGCTCACCGAACTTTATCTCCTGTCGGCGGTTCTCAAACGCTACGACGATGACGGGCGACCGAAGGCAGACCTCAAGCTCGTGGATTATTGCGCACAGAACTGCCTCTATCGGTTCGACCAGGCCTTGCTCGGCACGCTACGCAACTTCCCGCTGCGCTGGGCGGCATGGCTGATGCGGCAGCTGGTCCTTCCCTTCGGCGCGCGGCGTCCCGCGAGCGACTATGCCGGCAAGGAGATCGTCCGTGCGGCACTCCGGCCCGGCGAGTTCCGTGACCGTCTCACCAGGGACATCTTCATCACCAACGATCCGAGCGATCGGATGGGATTGCTCGAATACACGCTGCTTAGGACGGTTGCCTGCGAAGAGGCCGACAAGAAGCTCGAGCGCGCCATCCGCAAGGGAGAGGTGCGACGTTTCCACAACAACGACTGGATCGCTGAGGCTGAGGCCAAAGGCGTGCTGACCCACGCGGAGGCGGGCGATCTTGCTGAGCTTCGCGATCTCGTGGCGCGGGTCATCGCTGTGGACGAGTTCGATGCCGCAGCGGTTGCACATAGAGCCCCGGGGGCAACTGCGGCGCCAAAGGTCGCAGATGCAGTCGGTGCCAGGCCGGACCGGCCGGAGCATATTGCCGCTGAGTAAGGTGATCATGGCGACGACGCTTTCAAACTTGCAGGATTGGCGCTTCTCGATCGACTTCGAGGGCATTGCCTGGGCGGTCATCGACCGCAAGGGCGAGAGCATGAACTCGCTTGGACGCCGTCCCACCGAGGAGCTTGGCGAGATCGTCAAGGCGATCGAGGCAGCCGCGGCCGGCGGCGAAGTCAAAGGCCTCGTGTTGATGAGTGCCAAGGAAACCAGCTTCATCGCCGGCGCCGACATCCGCGAGTTCCAGAGCTTCGATACGGAGCCAAAGATCAAAGAGGCAGTGCGGCAGACGCTCGAGCTGATCGACCGCATCGACCGCCTGCCGGTGACGGTCGTCGCCGCCATTCATGGCTATTGCCTCGGCGGAGGTCTCGAGCTTGCCTTGGCTTGCGATTGGCGAATTGCCGACCGTGAGGAGGCTACGCGCCTCGGCTTCCCCGAAGTGAAGCTCGGCATCTTCCCCGGGCTCAATGGCACGGTGCGGTCGATCGAGCTCGCAGGGCCCACCGACGCCATGACCGCCATGCTCACGGGCCGGATGCTCCGCCCCACGGCAGCCAAGGCGATCGGCCTCGTCGATCAGCTCGTGCCGACGCACCACAATCTCCGTTGGGCCGCGCGCAAAGCCGTGCTGCAGAAGCGCCGCTCGAAGGGCGCGCCATGGTGGAAGCGGCTGATGCTGAAGCAGCCCGTGCGCGCGCTATTGGCGAAGCAGATGCGCGCCAAGACGGCGGAGAAGGTGCGCGAGGAGCATTATCCGGCGCCGTTCCGGCTGATCGAGCTCTTCGAGCAGTTCGGCGACGACCCGGTCAGCATGCGCATCGCCGAGACTGAGATGTTCGCACCGCTTTTTGTAAGCGAGACCTCGCGAAACTTGCGCCGTGTGTTCAAGCTGTCGGAGATGCTGAAGGACGAGGCGCCGAAGGACGGCTTCAAGCCGCGCAAGGTGCATGTTATCGGCGCGGGCACGATGGGCGGAGATATCGCCGCCTGGTGCGTGGTCTCAGGCATGCAGGCGAGCCTCCAGGATGTCGACGAGGGTCAGATCGCCAAGGCCCTGTCCCGCGCCAAGGGCTTGTTCAAGAGGCGCCTCCGGACGCCGACGGCCATCAACGCGGCAGTCGCGCGGCTCATTGCCGACCCCAAGGGCAGGCACATCAAACATGCCGACGTGGTGATCGAAGCCATCGTCGAGAAGCTCGACGTCAAACAGAAGTTGTTCCGGGAGCTCGAGAAGCAGATTAGGCCCGGCGCCGTGCTCGCCACCAACACGTCGTCGCTCAAGCTCGAGGACATCGCCAAGCCGCTCGCCGATCCCGGCCGCCTGGTCGGACTGCATTTCTTCAATCCGGTAGCGCAGCTTCCTCTCGTCGAGGTGGTGCGCGGCGAGGGGACGCGCGAGGAGGAGGTGCGCAAGGCGTGCACCTTCGTGACCGCCATCAACAAATTGCCGCTGGTGGTGAAGAGCTGCCCTGGCTTCCTCGTGAACCGCGTGCTTGCGCCATACCTGATGGAGGCGGTCCGCCGCTACCAGCTCGGCGAGCCACGCGAGAAGATCGATCAGGCTGCACTGAAATTCGGTATGCCGATGGGACCGCTCGAGCTGATGGATCTGGTCGGCCTCGACATCGCAAACCACGTGGGCGAGGAGCTTGGGCTTGCACCCGAAACCGACAACGTGCTGGCGAGCCTCGTGCGGCAGGGCAAGCTCGGCAAGAAGACTGGCGAAGGATTTTACGTGTGGGAGAAGGGCAAGCCTAAGCGCGAGGAGGTCAGTTACGACCCGGCAGAGCTCGAGCGCCTCGGCCGTGAGCTAGTGACGCCGATGGTCGACGAGGCCGGGCGTGCGCTCGAAGACAAGATTGTCCCCAACGCCGACCATGCCGACGCCGGCGTGATCTTCGGCACTGGCTTTGCGCCGTTTCGCGGCGGTCCGCTTCACTACCGCCGCACGCAAGAGCAGGGAGCTGAAGCAACCGCTGCTGCCGCATGACTAGAGAGGCCCCGCAGTGAATATCATGGCCGGAATTCCGATGCGGCGGGTCGCGGTCCTTGGTGGGTCGAGGATCCCGTTCTGCCGCTCGTACACAGCCTATGCCGAGCTCTCCAATCTCGACATGCTCACTGCCGCGCTTGGTGGCCTCGTTGACCGTTTCGGGCTTCATGGCGTGCATATCGACGAGGTGGTTGGCGGCGCCGTCGTGACCCACGCCAAGGATTGGAACCTCGCGCGCGAGGCGGTCATTGGCAGCGCGCTCGCCCCGACCACGCCTGCCATCACCATGATGCAGGCATGCGGCACGAGCCTCGCCGGCGCACTCGGCCTTGCCGCAAAGATTGCCACCGGCCAGATCGAATCTGGCATCGCGCTCGGGTCGGACACGACGAGCGATGCACCGATCGTTTTCCAGCGCAAGTTCGCCCAACGGCTTGTTCAGCTGTCGCGCGCGAAGAGCCTCGGCCAGCGGGCCGCGGTGTTCAAAGGGTTCACCCCTGCTGAGCTTGCCCCGCAGCCGCCTTCGATCTCGGAGCCACGCACCGGCTTAAGCATGGGCGAGCATTGCGAGCTGATGGCCAAGGAGTGGGGAATCACGCGCGAGGCCCAGGACCTGTTCGCCTATGAGAGCCACAAGAAGGCCGCGGCAGCCTATGACGAAGGCTTCATGGACGACCTCGTCGTCTCCTGCGCCGGCGTATTCCGCGACAACAACATTCGCGAGGACATCTCGCTCGAGAAAATGGCCGAGCTGAAACCGGCTTTCGACCGCTCGGGCCACGGCACCATCACCGCGGCCAACTCTACGCCGCTCACCGACGGCGCTGCGACGGTCCTGCTCGCTTCCGAGGAATGGGCGAGAAAACAAGGCATTCCGGTTCAGGCCTATCTCAACCTAGGCCGCACTTCGGCCGTAGATTTTGTGCAAGGAGAAGGTCTCTTGATGGCGCCGACCATCGCCGTGAGCGAACTTCTCAAGGGAACGGGGCTTGCCCTTCAGGATTTTGATTATTACGAGATTCACGAAGCCTTTGCTGCGCAGGTGCTGACCACTTTGAAGGCATGGGAATCGGAGGAGTATTGCCGCAAGCGTCTCGGACGGAGTGCGGCGTTGGGGTCGATCGACCGGGGAAAGCTCAACGTCAAGGGCTCGTCAATTGCTTTCGGGCATCCTTTTGCTGCAACTGGTGCCCGAATCCTGGCAGTTATGGCCAAACTTCTTCATAAAGGTGGGGGAAAACGGGGTTTGATCTCGATCTGTACAGCCGGTGGTATGGGCGTCGCGGCCATTGTGGAAGGCGTGGAAACGCATGTCTTGCCAAAGGCCGAAAAACCGGCAGAAATTGCAGCGGGGGTTGTGTGATGGGTCCCTCCACCGGGCAAAAAAGGGCCGCAAAATTGGCCCATCAGGGACAGGGGGCGAGAAGAGCAATGGCTAAGGCGCTCCGGCGCCGAAGGCGCGACCCTTTACGGAGGTCCTAATGAGGAATCTTGCTTTGGCTGCGGCTTTTGGGGTCCTGACGGCTGCGTTCTTCGCTCCCTGCAGCCAGTCCCAAGCGGCGGGCTCCGACCCTACCGGCTATTGGTACAAGCCTGATGCCGAGCGCGAGTCCAAGATCCAGGTGTTTAAGTGCGGCAAAGACAAGCTCTGCGCCAAGATCGTCTGGCTCAAGAACCCCAACGACAGCACGGGGAAGGCGCTGCATGACGTGCGCAACGAAAATCCTTCGATGCGCGACCGTCCAATCGTAGGCCTGCCGCTTTTCAGCGGAATGACCCCGAGCGCTCCGGCAACTTGGAGCGGCCAGATCTACAATCCGGAGGATGGGCACACTTATTCTGCCACGCTTACGCTCATGTCTCGCAGCGAGATTAAGCTCAGAGGCTGCAAGGCTTGGCTGCTGTGCGGCGAGAAGCAATGGCTTAGAACCTCAGCGCCTGAAGTGCTGACGCCTGCTGCGCCTGCGGAGGGCACCGAGCAAATCGAGGCTTCTGCCGAGCCATCTTCTGCCCCCGCCCATGCCGTTGCTCCCGCTGCTCCTGCGTCGCCGGGCGCTCCAGCGATTGCGAGGGCTGAAGCAGCTGGGCCTGCGAATGCCGAAATCGCATCAGCCTCCGCGCCGAGACCCGTTGCCACTGGCGAAGCTCAGGCCATGGCGGAGCCACAAGGCACACCGGCGGCGCAAGTGACCGCGGTCGTTTCGAAAGCGGAGATTGCCGCACCAGCATCGCCTCCGACTCAGCAGAACCCGCAAGCTGGATACGGTTTCCTCTCCGTGTCGACGAGCCCTGATACTGCCGAGAAGGTCTCGGGCGAGAACGTGTCGAGCATGATCGATATGACGAAGCCGATTGCTTCAGCGCCGGCAGCTCCGGCTCCCGCAGCGAGCCCCGTGGTCACTGCGGCCGCCAAGCCGGCTCCAGCAGACGCTATCTCTGCCCAAAGCGGCGCGCAAACCGCGAGCCAGGCAGAAGATCCGGTTCCTCTTCCCGCGCAGAAGCCTAAGATGAAGCCGAAGCCGATCGCCACCGCGTCCGCCGCCAAGCCGGCGGCCAAGCCCGAGGTACAAGCGGCGCCGCCGGAGCAAGCTGCTCCTGCTCCGCAAGAGGAAGCCACGGCGCAGGCCGATCCCAACGCGCAAGGAACTGACGTTCCACCCCCAGCCGCCGCCGAGGCGAGCATGGCCGAAGGGCCTCCATTGACGCGGCGGCAACTGCGTAAGCTCCGGCGTCAGCAGATGCAGCAGGAGGAACCCTTCCTGCCCTGGTTGCGCTCGTCCAACTAGGATCTAGTTTTTCACAAAGAGCGGGCGCGAACGCGTCCTAACGCCGTCGAGGCGTGGCTTCGGCGCGCAGCTCTTTTTTCGACAGCTTGCCGACCATGGTCTTGGGCAATTGATCGCGGAACTCGATCTCCGCGGGCAGCTCGATCTTCGACAGCTTGCCTCGCAGGAACTGAAGCAGCTCCTGCTGTGTCGCGTCCTTGCCTTCCTTGAGCTTGACGAACGCCTTGGGCGCCTCTCCCCGATATTCGTCGGGAATGCCAACCACGGTCACCTCGGCGACGGCGTTATGTTCGTAGAGCGCATCCTCGATCCGCCGCGGGTAGACCTTGAAGCCCGAAGCGTTGATCATGTCCTTGATGCGATCGACGATGAAAATGAAGCCCTCCTTGTCCATGTAGCCGACATCGCCGGTGCGAAAGAAGCGCCCGACGAAGCTTGCCTCGGTCTCTTCCGGCTTTCGCCAATAACCGGTCATGACCTGAGGCCCTGCGATGCAGATCTCGCCGGGTTCTCCGGTCGGCATCACCACATGCGGATCGTCTAGCGAGCGGATGGAAATATCCGTGCCGGGGAGGGGAATGCCAATCGAGCCGTCTTTTGGGGAACGGATCGGGTTGCAGGTCGCGACTGGGGACGTCTCGCTCAACCCATAGCCCTCGACGACGTGGCATTTGCACAGCGTCTCGAAGTTGCGTCGCACTTCTAGGGGGAGAGCCGCGCCGCCCGAGATGCAGAATTCGAGAGAGGACAAGTCGAAGTTCTTCACGTGCGGATGGCGGGCGATGGCGTTGAACAGTGTCGGAACGCCAGGCATCATCCGTGGCCGCAATTTGCCGATGAGCTTCAGGGTCTCGATCAGTTCGAATTTGGGCAGGAGAATCATCTCGAGCCCCTCGCCGATGGCGAGGTTCATGACCGTGGTCATGGCAAACACGTGGAACAGAGGAAGAATGCCGAGCACACTACCTTCCGCCTTCCCCAACTGACGGCGCCAGGCCTTCACCTGACCGACATTGGCCGAGAGATTGGCGTGAGTGAGCATTGCCCCTTTGGGCGTACCAGTCGTGCCGCCGGTATATTGCAGGACCGCGATCGAATCGGTCGTGATAGCTGGCATCGCGTATTGCCCGTCATTGGCAAGCAGGTCGCGCTCGCGCACGATCTTGTCTTTTGCAGTGGAGGCGCTCACGTTGGCTAGCCTCGTGCGTTGCGTCAGCTTGAAGCCGACGGATTTCAGCGCAGGGAGAAGCGCGGCGAAGCTTGCCACCACAGCCTTGTCGAGCGGGCCTCGCTTGAGAAGCACATCGACCTTGTCGAAAGTGAGTGCCAGATCGAGTGTGACCATGATCTTGGTCCCACTGTCAGCGGCCTGACACTCGATCTCCTCGACGCTATAGAGCGGATTGAAATTGACCACCGTGCCGCCGGCTTTCAGCACGCCGTAATAGAAGATCACGAAGGTCGGCGTGTTTGGCAGGAGTAGCCCTACCTTGACCCCTTCGCCGACGCCAATCTCGCGCAAACCCTTGGCGGCGCGGTCGGAGAGCTTGCCGATCTCGGCGAAGCTCAAGCGTTTACCCATGAAATAGATGCAGGGGCGCTTGCCGTAAGCCGCTACCGCATCGTCAAGCAAAGCGACCATGAGCTGCGGGGGAAAGTCCTCGTCCCACATAACTTCCTGAGGGTACACCTTGAGCCAGGGACGATCGGGGGCTTGTTCCCCGCAGGGCCGAGTGCTGGGGGGTGAAAGATCTGGCTGCGACGCCAAAGGATTGGGCCTCCTCGCCACAAATGCCGTGTTTGTTTTGCTTTACCGCCGCTTAATGGGTCGCGAATCTGTCATTGGAGGGCAATTGGCCGCAGGCCCACTAGAGCATATTATTATTATAGCCCCAGCGGGTTAAGAGGCAGGGAGACAGCCGGTTCCACCCCGTCGGGAATATGCTGAAACCGTGGCGTGACCAGGCGCAAAATCGCCAATTTTGTTGGGGATTAGAGCCATCGGCGGGACAATGAAATCGGCAAGAACGCGGGTGGACTCGATAAGTTTTTAAGTCTATTCCAATGCCCGACTTGCCCTCGGATTAGCTATGATTTAGCCAGGGACCATTAGACACGGACCCCTCAACGGGGCAGGGAGAGCGATATGGACGAGGTGGCGACCAAGATCATTGAGATTCTGCGTAAGAACATGAAGGATCCGTCGAAGACCGTCACGCTCGAAACGCCCCTCAGCGAACTTGAGATCGAATCGCTCGACCTCGCCGTGATCGTGTTCGATATTGAGGATACTTTTGGCATCGAAATTCCGTATAATGCGAACGAAGAGGTTGAAGCGTTCGCGACGGTCGGGTCCGTTGTCGATCGCGTGAAGGGCATTATCGCAGAGACGAAGGCCTCTGGCGCAGCGGCTTGAATCGGCCATTTCCGCACGAACGCTTTCCCGGGACGTCGACCAGGCTTGGAGTTACGGCTTAGCACTACATGACACACACTAACGGGCGCAGGCGCGTCGTGGTCACCGGCCAGGGCGTCGTCACTCCTTTGGGCACTGGGGTAGACAAGTTTTGGGCCGCGCTCAAAAACGGCGAGTGCGGCATACGCCAGGTGCAGAGCTTCTCGACCGAGGATCTCTACATCACCATCGCCGGCGAGGTTCCCGACTTCGATCCCAAGGAGCGCCTGCAGAGCAAGCCGCTCCTTCTTGCCGACAAATACTCCCAATATGCCGGCTGTGCGGCGCAAGAAGCCGTCGCCATGTCGAAACTCGAAGTCCCGCTCAAGGACAACCAGGCCTATCGCGCCGCCTGCATCATCGGCTCAGGCGTGGGCGGATTAACGACCCTCGAGTTCTCCTACAAGATGTTGTTCAAGGAGAACAAGCGGGCGACCCATCCCTTGACCCTGCTCAAGGCAATCGGCAGCTCGGCGTCAGCTCATGTCAGCATCGAGTATTCGATAAAGGGTCCGACATTCGGCGTGGTGAGCGCCTGCTCGACCGCTACTCACGCAATCGGCCTCACCTACCGCATGATCCGCGAGGGTCTCGTCGATCTCGGCCTTGCCGGCGCGGCAGAGGCTTCGCTCAACTGGGGCGCGACGCGCGCTTGGCAGGCGATGCGTGTGCTAAGCCCCGACGGCCTGTGGCCATTCGCCAAGCGCCGCAACGGCACCGTTCTTGCTGAAGGCGCTGGTATCCTCATGCTGGAGGAGTTTGAGCGCGCTAAGGCGCGCGGCGCGCCGATTCTCGCCGAGGTCATGGGCTATGGCATGACCGCCGACGCGGCGGACATGGTCAACCCATCGATCGATGGCGCCTCGATGGCGATGCAGCAGGCGCTCGACGATGCCGCTCTTGCTCCTTCCGACATCGATTACGTAAACGCGCACGGCACGGCTACCGCGGTCAACGACGTCAACGAGACGCGCGCCATCAAGCGCGTGTTCGGCAACGCCGCCAACAAGCTCTCCATTTCGTCGACCAAGTCGATGCATGGCCATTGCCTTGGCGCTGGCGGCGGCATCGAAGCCGTTGCCGCGGTCAAGGCGATTCGCGAGGGATTCATCCCTCCTACGGTCGGTCTCGACGAGCCCGATCCAGAATGCGATCTCGACTACACTCCGAATGTCGGCAAGAAGCGCGACGTGAGTTACGCGATGTCGAACTCATTCGCCTTCGGCGGCCTGAACGCCGTTCTCGTGTTCGGTCCGGCGCCGGCTTAAACCGCCAAATCATCGCCTCGGCTACGGACGCCCGCAGGCCGCTTTCCTAAGTTGCTGCGGAAATAGTAACTAGATCAG
>DASSLP010000084.1:0-36475 GCA_035689365.1 Methyloceanibacter sp. | reverse complement strand
TCCCTTTTTCGCCTGTGGCAATTCCCACTGCGAGGTCCGGCGCACCGGCGCACGCTGCGCTGAAACCTTGTGGAGACCCGCGCCATGATCGCCCCACGCTATGCAACCGTCGCCCTCATGACCCTTCTTGCCGGTCTCGCCTCCGCTCACGGCGAGCCGCCCGTGTCCCCCTGCACCGAGGACGCCATGATCGTGTTCGACGCCTCAGGCTCGATGTCCGGCAACATGGAGGGCGGGATTGGAACGCTGAAGCCGCGCATCGACGAGGTGCGCAACGCTCTCGCCGAAATCCTGCCCGAGGCGACACGCTTCCGCCGTGTCGGCCTCATCACCTACGGCCCCGGTCCCAGCGAGCAGTGCAACGTCAGGCTCGATCTCAAGCCGACGGCAAATGCCGCAAGCCTCATCATGCGCGACATCGATGCTCTGTCGCCCGCTGGCAAGACTCCGCTGGTCACCGCGGTGGCCAAGGCGGCGGAGGTCCTCGACTATCGCAACAAGCCCGGGATGATTGTGGTCGTGACCGATGGCGAGGAGACTTGTGGCGCCTCGCCGTGCGAGCTCGGCAAAGAGCTTCGCGCTGCAGCCGCCCAATTGACCGTGCACATCATCGGCTTTCGCATGAAGGACTACTCATGGACCGGAGAGAACTCGATCCTCGATGCGAAGTGCCTGGCCGAGGAGAATAATGGTCTCTATCTCAGCGCCGAGAACAAGGACGACCTCGTCGCCGCATTCAAAACCACGCTCGAATGCCCATTCCTCTCTGAAATTTCCGGGGTGAAGGCGGTGCCATATGTCCGCTAGTGGCACTTAGCTGACATAATGCCGGAGACTGAGCATGTCCGCTTCTGGAATAAAGCGGACATTCCTATGTCCGCTCGACCCGGACAGGCTACGGGGCGCTCTTTCTCCTACTTCATGTCGCGTCGATTCTCGTATCCACGCGTAGCCTTGCATCATGATGTGCATCGAAGTTCGAATCTGATGCTCTCAGCCACCTCGTCGCGGGTTTTCTGGCTCTCTTTAGACTCGCCGAAGGCTTCGGAATTGCGCACAGGGCACCCTCCGCCCTCGTTCGGATAAGGGAAATCGAGCTAAGAACTATTGCTCCGGCGGATCATCCTCAAGCGCACGATAGGCTGCGCCCTCGAGATCCTCAAACTGGCCTGAGCGGAGGGCCCACATGAAAGCCGCCAAGCCCAATCCGCCAAGGAACAGGGCGACAGGCACAAGCCAGGCAAGCGCCGTCATCGGCTTCCCCTATCCGCCAAGCGTGTTGCGTTGGCAGTGACCAGGATCGACGAAGTCGACATGACGATGGCGGCGATGAGCGGCGTTACGAAGCCGGCCATGGCAAGCGGCACGCAGACGACGTTGTAAATCGCTGCCACTGCAAAATTCTGTAACGCCATGGCTCGCGCGCGCCTCGCCGTGGCAATCGCCTCGACCACGGGCGCAAGCTTCTCTCCCTGGAATACGAAATCGGCCGCGCGCTGGCTGATGTCTGCGGCGCTAGCCGGAGACATGGAAGCATGTGCGGCGGCAAGCGCCGGTGCATCGTTGAGTCCGTCGCCCACCATCAGCACCTTGCGGCCTTCGCTTGCCCGCGCACCAAGCCAGGCGATCTTGTCGGCAGGCCTAAGCCCAGCGAGCCTGGTGGTTATACCGACTTCGTCGGCTACCTTGTCCACCACGCCCTGCCGGTCGCCCGAGAGGAGCGCAAGCTCGAAGCCCTGGCGCTTCAGCGTCGCGGCGATCTCGGCCGCGTCGGTCCGGACACTGTCGGTGAAACGGAACCTGACTGGCGTCATCCAATCGCGCCGGTACCAGACCTCGCTGTCGTCGCCGTCACTGTGCACCCCGCACCATTCGGCCGAGCCGAGCCGCTCCTCGCCTTGGGCAAGCTGCCGCTTGAGGCCGAGACCTGGAACTTCTTCCACATCCGAGGCTGGGGCCACAGCTCGCGTCCGCTTTTCCGCCGCCGCTACAATCGCTTTGGCGTAAGGATGCTTGCTCGCGGCGGCGAGCCTGCCTGCGCCAATCAGCACATCGCCCGATATGGCGTCTTGACCGAGGAGCTCGGGGCGCCCGAGCGTCAGCGTGCCGGTTTTGTCGAACACGACCATATCGGTCTCGGCGGTGCGCTCGAGCCCATCCGCCGCTTTGACGATGATCCTGCGGCGGAACAGGCGGCTCGCGGCCGCGATCTGCACCGCAGGCACGGCGAGCGCAAGCGCGCACGGACAGGTGATGATCAACACGGCGATGGCGTAGGTCAGGGCCGTCTGCCAAGACGCCCCGATTGCGAGCCAGCCCAAGAAGGTCGCAAGCCCAAGTCCGTGCACGGCGGGCGCGTAGACCTGTGCAGCACGGTCGGCGAGCCTGCGATAACGCGCCTTCCCTTGTTCTGCCGCGAGCATCAGGCGGCTGATCTCGGCAAGCAGCGTCGCACTGTCCGCGGCACGCACCTCGATATTGAGCGGCTGGGTCAGGTTGAGCGTGCCGGCGTAGACTTCCTGCCCCGCTGCCACTGTTAGTGGCATGGTCTCGCCCGTGATCAGGCTTTGATCGACTTGTCCTCTTCCCTTGAGCACCACCCCATCGGCAGCGACCCGCTCACCGGCCGCGACGAGCAGGCGATCTCCGAGACGGAGCGCGTGCGCCGGGACTAGGCGATGCGACCCATTGGCCTCGATGACGGTCGCCATCCCGCTTTGCAGGCTGAGCAGATTTTGCGCCTCGCTGCTTGCGCGCACGCGCAAAGTTTCGTCGAGGAAACGGCCGACCAGCAGTAAGAACAGAAGAGAGACGGCGGCATCGAAATAGACCTGCTCGCTGCCGCGTATTGTCTGGTAAAGGCTCATGGCCGTGGCGAGCAAGATGGCAAGCGAGATCGGCACATCCATGTTGAGTCGCCGCGCCTTGAGCGCGCCAAGTGCTGAGTCAAAGAACGGCTGGCCGGAATAAGCAACCGTTGGCAAAGCAATCAGCGCCGAAAGCCAGCGAAACGCCGTCGCCAACGCCAAATCCATGTCGCTCGCCGCCCCGGACCACACCGCGACCGAGATCAGCATGATGTTCATGGCGGCAAAGCCCGCCACGGCCGTGCGCCGCAAGAGATATTTCTGCCTGGCCTGCTCGGCGCCGGGCTTGACCGACTGCATGGGCGCGGCCGGGAAGCCCGCGCGGGCCAGTGCCTCGATCAGCGCCGGTTCGCCGGTGCGCGCGGGGTCGTAGGCGACACTGACGCGTTGAGCCGAGAGGTTCGCCCGCGCGCTCGCAACGCCGGCGACGCCGAGCGCGGCGCGCTCGACCGAGCGCATGCATCCGCCGCAATGCATGTTCTCCACAGCAAGCGTGAGAGATTTGAACGATGCCTCGGTCGTTACCTGGGCTGCGTCCTGTGCCCTGAACGTAATGGGGGCGTGGACGGTCATGGCGTCGTCGAGATGAACAGTCGCTGCTTTAGTCGATAGGGTGCGCCCGGCGCGGCGGGGTCTTCG
This sequence comes from Methyloceanibacter sp., assembly GCA_035689365.1. GTDB lineage: Bacteria > Pseudomonadota > Alphaproteobacteria > Rhizobiales > Methyloligellaceae > Methyloceanibacter. The sequence goes on along the minus strand of DASSLP010000084.1, from coordinate 32,969 downwards.
ACCGTCGCCGTAACGAGCCATTGACCGTCAGCGAGCCGCGCCCTGCCGGAGTAGACACCTGGCTCGCTTTCGATGAGCTTGAGGGCTGTATCCTCTTTATCGGTAGCCGGCCGCCCGAGCATAGATGCAACGGCAAGTCCACGAAGCGCCCGTCCTGCCTTGTCGCGCAAGAAAAGCGAAAGCTGACCCGTGCCGCGGTCGTAGCTGAGCGCGATGCGCCAGCCACGCGTGTCCTGCTCGGCCGCTTCCGCAAGCGTATCGTTGTAATGCAGGCCTTTGCGGTAGGGATCGCTGGTGTCGCCGCCGCCGAAGGTAGCAAGGGCGTAGTAGAGGAAGATGCCGTTGGCGATCAGCATGACGCCGAAGAAGGCGACCAGGCCGAGCAGGACATGCCGGCCTTTCAGCTCATTGCCTTGAGTGGATTTGCCATGCATTGCTCACGGCCCCTGGAAAGTCAGCCGGTGCTCGGCCTGATTGCCAGACGCGGCATCGGTGACGATGAGGTGGAAGTCCGCGGGCGCGCCGCCGAGCGCGGCGACTGATCTCTTGTCAAGCGTCACATAGAGGCGGAGCGATTGGAGCTCGTCAGGCGCCACGTTGATAGCCGCGTCCTGCGCATGGCCGACGATGCTAAAGGTGGCGCTAGGGAGTCCCGCCAATGAAAGCTGGAAGGAATGGGGGTCGTACAGCTTGTTCAGCAGCTTGATAGTGTAGCCGTTACGGACGCCGCCGTCGGACAGCCTCACGTAAAGCGGGTTGCGATCGCGCAAGATATTCACCTCGAGATCTGGGCGCAGCAGCAAAGCGGTGAGCATGACGCCGGCCACCACGAGCATGGCCGTCGCATAAAGAAGCACGCGCGGGCGGAACAGGCGTGGCGGGACGTGTTCCTTGCCGGCCGCTTCCAGGCCGCGCACCGTATCGTAAGCGATCAGCCCGCGCGGACGCCCGACCTTGTCCATGACCTCATTGCAGGCGTCGATGCAGAGCGCGCATTGGATGCATTCGAGCTGGGCGCCTTCGCGAATGTCGATGCCGGCCGGGCAGACCGCCACGCATTGCCGGCAATCGATGCAATCGCCCCTGCCTCCCCACGATTGCCCGGCCTTGTGCGCGCCGCGCGGCTCTCCTCGCCAGGTGCGATAGGAGATCAAAAGCGAATCACGGTCGAACATCGCGCCCTGAATCCGCGGCCAGGGGCACATATAGATGCAGACCTGCTCGCGGGCGATGCCGCCGAGCACATAGGTCGTGGCGGTGAAGATGCCGACGAAGAGATAGGCGACCAACGGCGCATCGAGGGCGACGAGTTGACGGGCAAGCGTCGGCGCATCGGCGAAATAGAAGACCCAGGCGCCGCCGGTTGCAATTGCGATCACGAGCCAGGACAGATGCGTGGCGCCTTTTCGCCATAGCGTCTCGAACGACCAGAGGTTTTTGTCGAGCCGGATGCGCTGGTTGCGATCGCCTTGAAAGAAGCGCTCAACCGCGATCATCAGGTCGGTCCACACCGTCTGCGGGCAGGTATAGCCGCACCACATGCGTCCAGCGATCGAGGTGACGAGGAACAACGCGAGCGCCGCGAGAACGAGCAGCCCGGTGATGTAGTAGAACTCCTGCGGCCAGATCTCGAGGAAGAAGAAAAAGAAGCGGCGCGACGGAAAGTCGATCAGCACCGCCTGGTTGGGCAGATACGACCCGCGATCCCACCTGATCCAGGGCACGATGTAGTAGATCGACAGCGTCACGGCCATAACGATCCACTTGACGGTGCGGAACGTCCCGTGCGCGCGCTTGGGATAGATCTTTACTCGCGAAGCGTAGAGCGAGCCTCCGGCGCGATCGACCACCGGCGCCTCGCTCCGCTGAACGCCGGGAGCAGCCTCTGGTAGGCTCACGACCGCAGCGCCGTGTGGCGTCGCCCCTTCTGCCTGATCTCGTAGGTTCGTCATCAACACTATGGCAGCTCTCGATTACTGGCCACCGCCAAGCGAATGGACGTAGATCGCGAGCTCCTTGATCGTCTCAGGATCGAGTCGCCCGGCCCAGGACGGCATCACGCCGCCGCGGCCGCCGCGGATGGTGTTGGCGATGCTCACCCTATCTCCGCCGTAGAGCCAAAGCTCGTCGGTAAGGTTGGGCGCGCCTATCGTTTGGCTACCCTTCGCTTCAGGTCCGTGGCAGGGCGCGCAAGTCGTCGCGAAGATCTTCGAGCCCCGCTCCGCTGCTTTTTTGTCGTCGGCCCGTCCCGATAACGATAGCACATATTCCGCGACGTCGGCGATCTGCGCCTCCGACAGGACCCCCATTTTGCCGAAGGCCGGCATCTGTGCGCCCGGGCTCCGTGTGTTGGGATCGTTGGCGCGGATACCATGCGAGATGGTCTGATAGATGGCATCGAGCGTTCCGCCCCACAGCCAGTCATCGTCGCGCAAGTTCGGGTAACCGAAGGCGCCTTGCGCGCCGCGCCCGTGACAGGGCGAGCAGTTGTCGCCAAAGGCCGCTTCGCCGCCGGAGAGCGCGAAATTCAGGAGATCAGGGTCTGCATTAATCGTGGAGAGCCCGCTCGCGGCAATCTTTTGCCGGTACGCAGCCTGAGCGGCCTGGGCGGCCGCAAGCTGCTCCGCCACTCTTTCCCGCTGGCTGTAGCCAAGCAGCCCCTTGCTGTAACTCGATACAAGCGGCCAAGCCGGCATGAGCAGCCAATAGCCGAACGCCCAAATGATGGTGGCATAGAACACGTAGAGCCACCATTTGGGCAGCGGCTTGTTCAGCTCGCTGATGCCGTCCCATTCGTGTCCTGTCGTTTCGGCGTCTTCCGCTCTGTCGCGCGTCTTGTTCGCCATCGCACTTATCCGTCTTTTTTCTCTTCGTCGGAATTCGTGTCCTTTTCGAGCGAGAGCCTTGCCGCCCGCTCGAAGCGCTTCTTATTGCCGGGCCAGAACGCGTAGACGAGCACTCCGGCGAAAAGGGCGACAAAGAAGACAAGCGCGACAACTTGGCTGATCGACGCTACTTGCTCGTACGACATGGCAGCCTCACCGGAGATTAGGGCCAGCCGCGTCGAATTTCGCGAAGTCGACCAGCGTGCCCAGCATTTGCAGATAGGCGATGAGCGCGTCGAGCTCCGAAACGTAGCTCGGATCGCCGTCGAATTGCCGAACTTGCGCTTTCGGATAGCGCGCGAGGAAGTCCTTAAGATCCTGAGCGTTCGGATCGACCTGTCGCTCAAGGTCGGCCTTGGCATTCTTGATCATGTCGTCGCTATAGGGGACGCCTTCCTCGCGCAGCACCGTCATGCGGTCGGCGATGTCGCTATAGTCGAGCTGGCTTTTGGCGAGGAAGGGATACCCCGGCATCACCGATTCGGGCACCACCGCCCGCGGATTGTCGAGATGCGCCACGTGCCACTCGTCAGAATATTTGCCGCCGACTCGGGCGAGATCGGGACCGGTGCGTTTCGACCCCCATTGGAAGGGGTGGTCGTACATGCTCTCGGCGGCGAGACTGTAATGTCCGTAACGCTCCACCTCGTCGCGGAGCGAGCGGATCATCTGGCTGTGGCAGAGATAGCAGCCCTCCCGCACATAGATGTCGCGGCCGGCAAGCTCGAGCGGCGTGTACGGCCTCATCCCCGATACTTTTTCAATCGTCGAAGAGAGCCAAAACAAGGGCGCGATCTCGAACAGCCCGCCGATCGCCACGACAATGAGGATGCCGAGGAGAAGCAGAAGCGAGCTCTTCTCGAGGATCTGATGTTTCGACCAATCCATGCGCCCCCCTATTCCGCGGGCACCGGGCGCAGTTCGGGAGCCGCCGCAATGCGCGGTTGGTCTGTTGCATCGACCGGCTCATCGCCGCGGATGGTCCGCCACACGTTGTAGGCCATAAGCAGAGCACCGAGCAGGAACAGCGAGCCGCCGAGCGCCCTGATGACGTAGAAGGGGTGCATGGCTGCGACGGTCTCGACGAAGGAATATTCGAGGAAACCGAGGCTGTCGTAGGCGCGCCACATCAGTCCTTGCAGGATGCCGGACACCCACATCGAAGTGATGTAGAGCAGGATGCCGAGTGTCGCGATCCAGAAATGCCACTCAACGAGACGCTGTGAATAGAGGGCGCGGCGGTGCCACAGCCACGGCACAAGACAATAGACCGCGCCGAAGGTGATGAACGCGACCCAGCCGAGCGCGCCGGAGTGCACATGCCCGATCGTCCAGTCGGTGTAATGCGACAGGGCATTGACCGACTTGATGCTCATCAGCGGGCCCTCGAACGTCGCCATACCGTAAAAGGCGATCGCGACGACGAGGAACCGAATGACGGGGTCGGTCCTCAGCTTGTCCCAAGCGCCCGAAAGCGTCATCAGGCCGTTGATCATGCCGCCCCAGGACGGCATCCACAGCATGATGGAGAAGGTCATGCCGAGCGTTTGCGCCCAGTCGGGCAGCGCCGTGTAATGCAAATGATGGGGACCGGCCCAGATATAGAGGAAGATCAACGACCAGAAATGGACGATGGAGAGCCGGTATGAATAGATCGGCCGCTCGGCGCGCTTCGGCACGAAATAATACATCATGCCGAGGAAGCCCGCGGTGAGGAAGAAGCCGACGGCGTTATGGCCGTACCACCACTGCGTCATGGCGTCTTGGACGCCGGAATAGACTACGTAACTCTTCGAGCCGAGGAGTGAGACCGGGATCGCCACGTTGTTGACGATGTGCAACATGGCGATGGTGACGATGAAGGCGAGATAGAACCAGTTCGCCACATAGATATGCGGCTCTCTTCGTTTGGCGAGCGTGCCGACGAACACGAGGAAATAGACTACCCAGACAATTGTGAGCCAGAGGTCCACGTACCATTCCGGCTCGGCATATTCTTTCGACTGGGTGACGCCGAGAATGTAGCCGGTGGCTGCGAGCACGATGAAGAGCTGATAGCCCCAGAACACGAACCACGGCGACCAGTGCCCGGCAAGCCGCGCGCGGCTCGTGCGTTGCACCACATAGAAGGACGTAGCGATGAGCGCGTTGCCGCCGAAGGCGAAGATCACGGCAGAGGTATGGACCGGTCGGAGCCGTCCGAAACTCGTCCACGGAAGATCGAGGTTGAGCGCAGGAAAGGCGAGCTGCCAGGCGATCAAGTCGCCCACCAAGAAGCCGACAAGTCCCCAGAACACGGTCGCAATCACGCCGGCGCGGATCACGCCATCGGCATAGCTCGCTCTATCGGGGGGCTCTCTCTGCTCGACGACCTGCGTGAGGATATAGAGGAAGGCGAGGCCCGCGGCACCGAGCAATAGAGCTCCATGGAAGCGCATGACCGGATCTTTGCCCGCCAAGGCCAGGATCAGGCCGACAAGAGCCAAAAGAGCCGAGGCGAGCAGCGCCATAGACTCGGAAAAAGCCTGCCACTCCTCGCGTTCCAGGGTTGCTGCCATGGCGGTAGATTCCTCTCTGCAGCGGGCAGCATGGCCGAGCCGACAGGCGAGAGCCTTGATGAGGATCAAACGGCGAAGGAAACGGTAGCCTTTTCCGCCGTGTGACAAATGCCACAGCGCCAAGTCCGGCGTTCTGAGACACTCCCCTTACCTTGAGAAGAAAGGAGAGCACCCATGACACGCCCTTTGACCAATGCTGAGCTATCGCTCTGATTCGCGGGCAATCCGACGCGATCGCCGTAGTGGTCTCGTTCGTGGTCGGCGGAGTCATGCTCTTATGCCGCTCACCCTTGCGGTCGCAGTCGGTTGTAAAGGACACACAAAGTAAAAATGGGGCGAGGCGCCGGAATAGAGGTCTTTATCGGCTCATGGTCCGTGCGATCAGAACCGGATAGAATTCGTTATGCACGGTCCGGTAGCGACGCGCTCCGAAGAAGGCTTTACCGATCGCCTCCTTCGGGCTGTTTCCGATCCGGCGACCCTGCGCGTCCATTACTGGGCTGCGGTCGCTGCGGTCGGAATTTGGCTCCTGCCGGCCTGGGGCTTGCATCCTTGGCTCAAGGATCGCGGCTCGTTCCTCATCTTCATCCCAGCAGTGTTGTTCGCAGCCGGTTTCGGTGGCCTTGGCCCCGGACTTCTAGCCGCCGCTCTCAGCGTCGCGCTCGGCATCCTGCTCGTGGGAGGCGACAGCATCTCGCAACCCGCACTGCTCGAGGCGGGCATCTTCGCTCTCGTCGGCGGGGGTATCTCCTGGCTTGGCGAGCAGCTCCGCCTCACGCGAAGCCGCAGTCAAAAGAATGCGCGCGACTTGCAGATGCGAGAGGCGCATCTCCGCTCGATCCTCGATACGGTTCCTGACGCGACGGTCGTGATCTGCGAGCAGGGCAAGATTCAATCCTTCAATACGGCGGCGGAGCGCCTGTTCGGCTACAAAGAATCTGCCGTCGTCGGAAAGAACGTTTCCCTATTGATGCCCTCGCCCTATCGAGAGGAGCATGACGGTTACTTGCAGCGCTACCTCACCACTGGCGAAAAACGTATCATCGGCATTGACCGCGTAGTCACCGCCCAGCGTAAGGACGGCTCGACGTTTCCCATCAAGCTCGAAGTTGGCGAGATGCGCTCAGGTGAAGGGCATTTCTTCACCGGCTTCATTCGCGACCTCACTGAGCGGCAGGAGACCGAGCACGCGCTCCAGGAGCTGCGAACCGAGCTTGCTCGCCTGTCGCGGCTGACTGCTATGGGTGAGATGGCCTCAACGCTAGCGCATGAAATCAATCAGCCGCTCTCGGCGATCTCGAATTATTTGCAAGGCTGCAATCGTTTGCTGGAACGAGTCGAGCATGAGAACGTGCCAAAGATTCGGGACGCTCTCGCCGAGACTACCAAGCAGACGCTTCGCGCCGGCCACATCATTCGCCAGCTCCGCGATTTCGTGGCGCGCGGCGAAACCGAGAAGCGGCCGGAGAACATCAGCAAACTCATCGAGGAGGCAAGCGCGCTCGCTCTCGTCGGCGCCAAGGAGGCTGGAGTGAACACGGTCTTCCGCTTCGCGAGTCACACCGATACGGTGCTGGTCGAGAAAGTGCAGATTCAACAGGTGATGCTCAATCTCATGCGCAACGCCATCGAGGCGATGCAAGGCTGCGATCGCAAGGAATTGTTAGTCACTACGTCGGCACAGAGCAACGATAGAGTGACGGTAGGCGTCGCAGATACCGGGAGCGGCCTGTCAGAGGAGATTGCCGGGCGGCTGTTTCAGCCTTTCGTTACGACGAAACCCACCGGCATGGGCGTCGGGCTGTCGATCTCCAAGCGCATCGTCGAGGCGCATGGCGGCGAAATGTGGGCCGAGCCGAACCCGGGCGGCGGCACCGTTTTCCGTTTCACCCTGCAATCGGCGCCCGAGTCGGGGGCGGCCGATGCCTGACCGGATCGTGCATATCGTCGACGATGACGAAGCCGTACGACAATCGCTTGCCTTTCTATTGGGTTCGGCGGGCCTCACGGTGCGGGTTTACGAGTCGGCGACCGCCTTTCTTGCCAGCCTGTCCGCCGTAAGGAAGGGGTGTATCGTCACCGACGTGCGCATGCCGGATATGAGTGGGATCGAGCTCCTGCAGCAGCTGAGATCGAAAGCCTGCAACCTGCCCGCCATCGTCATCACCGGCCATGGCGATGTGCCTCTGGCAGTCGAGGCCATGAAGGCGGGGGCGGTCGACTTTATCGAGAAGCCGTTCGACCAAGAGGCAATTCTGAACGCAGTTCGATCGGCCCTCAACCGAGACACCAGCGAACATGGAGGCGACGGAGCCGCCGTTGTCGCCCGACTCGCGACCTTGTCGGAACGCGAGCGGCAGGTGCTCGAAGGCTTAGTCGCGGGGCACCCCAATAAGACGATCGCCCATGATCTCGGCATCAGTCCGCGCACGGTGGAGGTCTACCGTGCCAATTTGATGACCAAGATGGCCGCCCGCAGCCTGTCAGAGCTGATCCGCATGGCAATCATCGCGAAGGTCTCGCCAAGCCGAGCGGCGAAGCAAGGCGACCGTTTGACCTAGCTCAAGGCGCAAGCTCTCCATGCGGCGTATTCGCAACACATCCTGGATTTGGATGCGAGAGCCACACGATGCGCTTGAAGGAGGTGGATCTAGCCGAACACTCCACCATTCTGATTGCCGTAAGCGATAGAGTCTTGGCCGAGTCCTTGCGATTCTCGCTTGAGCTCGAAGGCTTCGACGTCAAGGTTTGCCACGAGCATTCGTTGCTAAGCGCCATGGCCGGGGCGGGAGCCGCTGGCTGCCTCGTGCTCGATTACGACGTGTTCGCACGGATGGCGAACTTCAAGAACGAGCGCCGCTTTGCCGGGTTTGACTTTCCCGTGGTGCTGATGGTGAATCACAAGACCGCAAGAGTGGTCGCCACTGCCGAGCAGGCCGGCGTGAGCCAGGTGGTCGAAACACCGCTCCTGGGGGGAGTCCTGCTTGACGCGATCAGGGCGGCGCTCGACGCGCCGCTCAACTCCACGCGCCATCTGAATTAGCGGAACCTCCGGGCATCGCCCTTTTCGCGTGCAACTCCGTATCATTACTTAGGTGTCCGTCCTGAATTTCCGATTCTCGCAGCCGGGCATACTGGTTTGGCGTGAGCGAACTCACTCCTCGGGAGGACTAGAAGATGCTGATGCCGAGCGCCGTTGCCGTCACCACCCATTTGCATCGCCCCTTCGCAGCTCCTGCACCCCGAAAACCGGAGGTCTCGGAGTTCGCACCCTCAGCCGGCTTTCCCATGACCTTCGGGCGCAACGCCGAGATCTACGCAGAGGGTGAGGCCTCGGGCTATGTCTACAAGCTGATCTCCGGCGTGGTTCGCGTTTCGAAGCTGCTGCCCGACGGACGCCGCCAGATCAGCGCCTTCCATTTGCCAGGCGAAATGTTTGGATTCGAGGCCGACGAGCTGCATCACGCCTCTGCCGAAGCCGTCACGCCCATCAAGGTGATCGCTTATCGGTGGGCCGGCGTACTCGGCGTCGAGAAACAGCCCGCCAATTTCCTGCGCGAGCTTTTGAATCTAACGGTGCTTGGCCTCCGGCACACGCAGAATCATCTTCTCCTCCTTGGTCGCAAGAACGCGCTTGAGCGGCTTGCCGCGTTTCTCTTGGAGATGAGTGGCCGCATGGGCGGCAGCGCGACTCTAGATCTGGCGATGCCACGGCACGACATCGCCGATTATCTCGGGCTGACGCTTGAGACCGTGTCGCGCATGTTCGCCACGCTCAAGGAGATGGGCATGATAGAGCTTGAGTCGGCGAGACGCGTGCATCTGCTCGACAAGGCCGGACTGGAAGCGGTTGGCGCCTGATCCTAAGTCCGCCTACGCCGGCCAGTTCAGCTAGAAATGGGGGATTTTGGTGCCCAGGGCTGATCAGTTTGGTCAATAACTTCGCCGAGACGCGTCCGCAAGAGCCTCCTCCCAGCACAGCCATCTAGTCGTTCGTTTTTCGTCTCTCTCCCTAGACTCGCCGAAGGCCTTGGAATTGCGCCACTATTTGGCGTTCGTTTCACTCGGAATTGACGCCACAGAGTGAGCTTTCAGCGCAAGAGCACCGCTTTTCTCCCAGTCTATCTCTGCAGGCCACGCCATCAAGATCTCCGCGCTGTACCGTTTTCCGTGGCAACGATCTGTGCCATGCGACTTTCCGCGGAACTGCAGAGAGCAGGCTATCCTAGGATGATCAGCCCCTGACGAGATGACCGACGCTCAGAAATCGCTGATTGCTTCGCTCGTGGTGGTCGGGCTTGTCCTCGCTTACAACATGCTGGACTGGACAAGTCAGTTTGGGCACGACGACTGGACTCCGATTGTAATTTTTTACGGAACCTATGACCCCCTTGGACATATCGCGTATTGGGGTCTCTACACGCAGCGCGGCGTGACAGGCGTCATCCTTGGCGCGGTTGTGCCGCTTTGCCTCTTTGTGGCGGCAGCATACATGGTCATCCGGTGGAGCTTAAGTGACGGGCGGAAGTAGTGCCGAGACAGTCCACAGAGAGGAGGGCCTTAGTCTTGGGGGAGAGCTATGGCGCAAATGGCGACAGCGGCGGCTGCTTGTGAACAGTCCTGTGCCCACGCCCTGGATCGCGGTTATAGCCCTCATTTGTTACGATTCGCTATCCCGTTTCGAAAAATTGCCTTAGAGCGATATCCCGTGCTCTTGACATTTCGTGATGATCTCCGCGGTCGAATACGGATCCTTTCCAACACGCTCAGGAATGAACCGATCAGCCGATAAGGTTCCGATGAACGCCTGATCGTCCGAACGATAGCCCCCGCTACTTTTGTAACTCATCCAGCCGCAGACCCATACGTCCCCGTTGCTGCTTCTTCCTGCCTTGACGCCACGCAAATTGGGAGAGTCCAAATCTTTCACGCCGGCATAGAGGCCGCGTATTACGACGTTCATCTCGGTGGTGGAAAGCGCATAGGGTGACATCTGCTCAGGAATCACTGTGCAGCCACACACCTGAACCGCGAGAATGACGGCAAACAAATACCCGTGGCGCGTTTTAATGCTCCCGTGCGCTTGTGCTCTAAAAAACACCTAAAGGGCTTGGTCGTCCATTTTAGAGACCCCCAGCGCATTGAGATATTTCATTCGAGCCTGGTTGCTATTGGGTTCACGAACTCGAGTAGGTGAGGCTAAAAGGTGGGAGCGAAGGAAAATGCGAAACTGATTTACTCTTCACGTTTCAGCTTCCCGAGCAGACGTGCTGATTTCCGGAAAGTGAGCGAGACCAGGAAGGGATTGCCAATTCTCCGGCCGCGATTCGTGTTTCGGATCGACGTCGCAAGCGCGAATTGCATCGAAATTCATAAGGATACGCAAACCGGGATCGTTATCTTCGACCGTGAGTTGCGAGCCATGAAGCGCCGCTACTGCGGCGACAAGAGCGAGACCGAGCCCGGTGCCCTCGATCTTGGCACTGCGCTTGAGGCGATAAAACCGTTGAAAGATTTGCTGTCTCTCCTCTACAGGCACTCCCAACCCATCATCAGCAACGCTCGCAACGATCTTTGATCGGTCGCGACAAAGCGAGACTTCGATATGCGTCCCCACCGGCGTGTGCCTGATGGCATTGTCGAGGAGATTGGCCAGCATTTCTGTAAGTAGCTCTTCATCGCCTCGTGTCCGCAGTGATGGGACGATGTTGGTGACAATCGTCCGACCTTGTTCTTCGGCTGCGGCGGAGTACGCCTCGCAGACCGTCTCGAACAGTCCGCTCAGGTCGATCTCGCGAAAACCTGATTGACGAGCCACCACCTCTATTTTTGATATGCGAAGCAGCGCAGAGAAAGTATCCCGGATTCTTTCCATCTCGAGCTGCACGCCATTGATGGCATTCTCACACTTAGAGTTTCCCGTGGCAGCTCTGCGAGCGACTTCAATCTTTTGTTGTAAGCGACCGAACGGTGTGCGGAGCGCATGAGCGATATCGTTTGCCATATGTCTTGCGCCCTCCATCAATATTTGGATTCGATCCAACATTAGATTGAGCGTGTGGGAAAGAAGGTCAAAATTATCGTTGGTGCCGCGCAAGGGAATGCGCGATCGGAGGTCGCCTCGGATGATGGCCTCGGCAGTCGTTCTTATGGCGTCGACGCGCTTCAAGAACTGCCGACTAAGCACCAAGCCGCCCATAAGGCTGAGAAATAAGAATGCAATGAAGCTCCACACGCCGGCCTCTAGCCAAGCGTGACGCATGTCATCTATCGATCCGTAGTCGTCGGCTACCGATAAACGCATGCCATTTGACAACTGAACGGAATGAATATGAAAAGTCCTCGCAATGCCAGCGGGAGCGCGCTCTGTCGGGGGCCGCGCGTCAGTCCAACCAAGACTCGTTGGGTTGGCCGGCAAGTTACCGGCGATGCGGTCTCCCTTAGCGTTGATAAGTAAATATTCGAGTGCGAACGTATTGGCTCGTCTTTGGATCTCTTCGATAAGCTCGGAGTCGCCCTCTGATCTCAGCTCTTCTTTCAAAAGTTCAATCTCAGCGTCGATACGGGTCGTCATTTGTCGTTCTAACGACGCTTCAATGCTCCAATAGATGACCACACCGATGATCATGACCGATGCAGCCATTAGCGCTGCATAGAGCAGCGCAAGACCAAAACTCGCGGTGCGCAGGACTCTAGGAAGGAGGCTTAATGACATATCCATAGCCTCTAATCGTGTGAATCAACTCCTGCGCGTTAGCCTTTGTGACCTTAGCTCTCAACCGGCTGATATGGGTTTCCACGATTTTGGTCTTGGGGTCGAAATTGAACTTCCAGACCTTTTCCAGCAGCATCGCGCGCGTAACGACACGACCTGCATTTCTCATCAGGTACTCCAGCAACTGGAACTCGCGCGGCTGCAGCTCAATATCGCCTTCGCCGCGCTTTACCCGGCGGGCAATAAGATCCATTTCCAGGTCGGCAACCCTTAAGACAGTTTCTACGGGGGGGATGCGCGGCCGACGCCCCAGCGCATTGATCCGGGCGATGAGTTCGGAAAACGCAAATGGTTTCGTAAGGTAATCGTCACCTCCGCTTTCCAGGCCTTCCACTCGGTCCTCGATATCGCCGAGTGCGGTCAAGAAAAGTACGGGGACATCGACACCGACGCTCCGAAGCGTCCGAACAAGACGAAGCCCGTCGATCTCGGGTAACATCCGATCAACAATAAGGACGTCGTATCGGCCGCTCAGAGCTCGCAACAAGCCGTCTTGGCCGCCCGCTGCGTGATCAGCCAGGTGTCCCCTTTTCTGGAGCCCCTCTACAACGTAGCTCGCAGTGTCAGAGTCATCTTCGACAAGAAGGATTCGCATCTCAACTATTCACGCGCGCAGCGAGCCGTGCATTCAGCTCCGAGAACGCAAACGGCTTGCGACATCCGACCACGAATTTCATCAAAATACGGGTACTGCACCAGACGGCAATTGCCAGGTTACCAAATTGTATAGTTCAGGAAATTGGCTCGCACACCTGCCCTGATAGGCTCCCGAGCAGCCGCATCGATTGCACTTGGCGCAGCGATGCCCTTCGTTGCCGTGGAGAACCTACGCGATGACGCCCGGTCCTCACACTTACAGCAAGGTGCCGGAGGTCACGCTTGGCTTCTGGATTATCAAGATTCTCGCCACGACACTCGGGGAGACCTTCGGCGATACGGTCACCATGACCTGGCTGGAAGCCGATGTCATGGCCAATTCAGGCTACCTGATCGGTAGTGCCATTTTTTTGGCGTTGCTGGTGGTGCTGGTCATTGCGCAGATTGTTGCGCGCAAATTCCATCCCTTCTTGTATTGGGCGACTATCGCAGCCTCAACGACATTCGGCACCACGTTGGCCGACTTTGCCGATCGCTCGCTCGGCATTGGATATACCGGCGGATCGCTGCTGCTGTTCACCTGCCTCATGGTGGTGCTCGCCATTTGGTATTGGTCCGAGGGCACAATTTCGGTGAACAGCGTAAGCACACCACGGGTAGAGGCCTTCTATTGGGGGGCGATCACCTTTTCACAGACACTCGGAACTGCGCTCGGCGATTGGATCGCCGATACAGGCGGGCTCGGGTATGAAGGAGGGGCGCTCATCTTCGGCGCGGGACTGGCGGTCACGGCTGCACTCTACCTTTGGACCGATATGTCGCGGGTCGCGCTGTTCTGGGCTGCGTTCATTCTCACGCGGCCGCTTGGCGCGACCTTGGGCGACTTCCTCGACAAACCGATGGATCACGGCGGGCTGGCACTTAGCAGGCCAATGGCCTCCGCGGTAATCGCCATGGTTATGATTGCGTGCATTGTTCTCTTGCCGCAAAGACCAGGCCGTCGTCCTGCACGAGCTGCGGCGGCAGAATGAGCAAGCGCAATCGAGAGCGTCCGTGGGCCGAGACCGGTCAAATCGGGATCAGCGACGCTCATCGCGCCACGATATCATGGGACAATCCAGCGTCTTCTCGAGAGCGGCCACGAGATCCTGCTCAGAATCGACGGTGATGTAGAGGCCACCACTTTGCTCGGCGAGGCACTTCGCATCCAGCACGCTTTGCTCGCCGGTCCAAGAATAGGTCTGGTAGCGAAAACTGATGACGTGAATGGTGAGTCGCTCGGCGGCATCGTGGAGCTGTTTCGCTAAGTCACACGGTGACCGGCCGCACGTCTCTTCGCCGTCGGTCACGACCACGATGACCCCCGGCTTGTTGCGATAGTCGAGCGCCGCAGCCGCCTGTTCCACGGCCGTGGTCAGAGGCGTCTTGCCGGCGGGAACCAACGCATCCACTTCTTTCATGATGAGGTCAGCCGCGTCCGGCGTCGGTGTGAGATTGAGCTTGACGTTGCACTGATTCCAAGGCCCGGGGCCGAAGCTGACGAGACCTACCTTTCGCAACCGAGCTGCGCTTGGGAGCACCTGGGCGAGAGCGTATCGCACTTCATCGATCCGGGCTTGTGAGTTTGGAATGCCCAAAGTCTGGTTTCCAGACATGGAACCCGAGGCATCGAACACAATCATTGCGTCGTCCCGGCAGGGCGCAGCCTTGTCTTCCTCTGCATGCGGGACGGAGGAGCCGCATGCCAAAAGCAAGCCGAGGGCAGCGGCGGTGCGACAAATCTTGGCAAGGTCAGAGAGCATCATTGACTCCGCGGACGCTATACCCTCACCCAAACTGGGCGCCCTAGCCTACCGCTAATCCACGCAGCCAGGCCAGCGATCCTATGTCGCGCACGAACTCTCTCACCGCGGTCAAACGAAAGCGAGGTAACGTTTTCCTTCGGCTTCTCGGTCCGGGGCTCGTCACCGGGGCCGCAGATGACGATCCCTCTGGTATTGCGACCTATTCACAGGCAGGCGCCCAGTTCGGCTTCGGTCTCCTATGGACGGTGTTTCTAACGACACCCTTCATGATCGCCATTCAGCTCGTCAGCGCTCATATCGGGCGTGTCACAGGCAAGGGCATAGCGGCCAACGCCAAACAATTCTACCCACTTCCTATCGTCCTTGTGCCGATCTGTCTTTTGGTCGTCGCGAATACGATCAACATCGCGGCCGACCTCGCCGCCATGGGTGAGGCGCTCTATCTGGTGATTGGCGGGCTCAAGCATGAGCACGCCTTGATCTTCGCTGCGCTATCGGTGCTGCTTCAAGTGTTCGTGCCATATAGGCGATATGCGCCGATCCTGAAATTTCTCACCCTGGTCCTTTTTCTCTACGTGGCCGTTGCCTTCACAGTCGAAATTCCATGGCGCAGCGTTCTGGCGGAGACAGTGTTTCCGGCAGTCTCTTTGAACTATGATTACCTCCTTCTGGTCGTTGCCGTCTTAGGCACGACGATCAGCCCCTATCTCTTCTTTTGGCAGGCGTCCCAAGAAGTGGAGGAAATGCGAAGAGATCGCCGCCGCCCGCGATTGCCGCTGAAGATCCTCACGCGCGGCGGCGGACAAGAAATGACACGAATCTCCATCGACACCACAGTTGGCATGGTCTTCTCCAACGTCATCGCTTTTTTCATCATTCTCGCCACGGCCAGCACGCTGCACGCGCATGGTCTCACCCAAATTGAGACGGCTGCGCAAGCCGCAGAGGCCTTGCGGCCCATTGCCGGTGATCTTGCCTTCCTATTATTTGCACTAGGGATTATCGGCACCGGCCTTCTGGCGATTCCCGTTCTCGCGGGCGCGGGGGCGTATGCCGTCGCCGAGCTGTTCGGATGGCCTTCAACCTTAGAGGCGAAGTTCCCTGAAGCCGTCGGCTTCTACACGATCATCTCGGCCGCGACCGTCATCGGATTCGCGATGGGGTTTCTGCCAATAAATCCAATTCAGTTGCTGGTATGGACGGCTGTGATCAATGGCGTGGTCGCCGTTCCCATTATGGCAATGATGATGTTGATCGTCACGAATAGAACGGCGATGGGTCGGTTTCGAGCGCGGCCATCGTTGGCCTGGGCTGGCTGGATTGCCACCGCCCTTATGGGCATAACGGTGATCGCGCTGTTAGCGTCAATCATCTAAGACGCTTCCAGCGATGTGCACCGGACATTGGTGTGTGGCATCAGTTTTCAAAACTAACACGCAAACCAACTGCGTAGCGGGTTGTTCCTGCCTAATTCGATAGGGAGCGCAGCTCATCAAGGAGTGCCGCCCCATCGGCGTGGCACCTAGAGAGCAAGGCGCGGTAGAGATCTCCATGTCTGACGCGCTCCACTGCCTGGGCGTCGCCGGGACGCTCCATTATCAAAACGGCATCCCGCTGCTCTACTGTGAGAGGCTGAAAATTCGACAGAGAGACGTAAGCGACCTCCAACGCTTCGACGGCTTTCTTGTCCACCCTGTTCACTTTTTTCAGGTGGTGCCGCAGGGCAGATTTGATCAAATCCTTTGGGTAGGGAAGCTCGGAGACATCCCTTATGACTCTGCGGCCGGTTGTTCCGAGAGTGGCCACATATTGAGCCAGCACTTCATCTGGTTTGGCTGAGAGCCGCACTGCAACGTCAGTGGCGCTGCGGCAGTCGATAACGCTGTCGATCACCGCGTCGATCAATCTTTGTGGCAGCTTCGTCTCATCGAAGAACTTTTGCGCTATTTCCGCGCCGCTTCCCGATTTCCAAAGCGTTGGGCCCGGCAGCATGCCCGCCCAATTCATTTTGATCACCTTTACGTCCGCTTGCGCGACCGAGATCATCACCTGATCGCCATTATTCAGTTCCAGGCGGGCAAAACACTGGTGAGGCGTATCTTTTTTGACGATAACCTTGCCCATGGTGGGTCCACTAATGGTTAGTAGTGGCCGTTCCACTTCTCGCTAGATCGTCCGCTTTGCGACTCAAAGCAGACGGAATCTACAAAGCAAATTGCAAACGAACTGTCCGTCACGGTCCGATACCAAGCATATTGCGAACCAGTGTCCACCGTCTTGGCGGCCGTTGCCGGCCACCATTAGCGGACCGGAGACGACTCATTGAGCCACGAATCTACCGCAAAGATTTGTTAGCGACTTTGACAGAAGCTAGGGCTCACCATGTCATTTCCAAAGACAATTGCGGCTGCGGTTATCATAGGGGTTAGCACGCTCTCAATGTCGTCACCGGCCGTTGCTGGTTGGGGATGCGGATGGGGATGCGGATGGGGCGCTGCCTTGGCCGGCTTTGGTATTGGCACAATAATGGGAGGCGCACTAGCCCCGGCCTACGTGGTACCGCCCCCGCCACCTGACTATTATTACTATTACGAACCAGCCGATTACGAAGACTACTATTACGGACCTGCGGGGTACGGACCACCCGAATATGGCCCGCCCGGGCCAGCGAGGCGGCATGGCATTCACGCCAATCCAAATTTCAAATCACCATCGCCCGGGACTACTTCGCCAACCTCAAAAGCAAGTGGCCTTACCAGTTCCCAGCAAAAAATCGACGCTAAGTTCAAGGCGGCTCAAACAAAAGCAAAACGGGCCGGAGTCGACGCACTCACCCAAGCGGACATTGAGGGACTGAGCCCGGCGCAGCTCAAACAGATCCGTGGATACTGAGCGGCCCGTCTAGTTGGGCACCAAGCCTAGCGCGTAATCATCAGCCGTGTGAACGCTTTGGGGGAACGTCAGCTCGCGCCCCCAATCATCTCAGCTCCCCGCACCCCGCCATGACCCAAAGCCGATTGGCGAGGCCGAACTCTGCGGCTAGATGGCAAATCGCCGCCTTGCCAGCAAGGGTTTAGCCTCCCTCGCACGGCCAAACAGGGAGGAATGTCATGAAACGACTTGCTCTAACTGTTGTGCTTTCAAGCCTGGCACTCAGCGGCGCCATTGCGGCTGATCAGACATGCAAAGCTCAAGCCGACGCCAAGAAACTTGCGGGTGCCGCGCTAACCAGGTTCATGAAAAAATGTGAGTCCGATGCTCAGACCGCCTGCGATAAGCAGGCAGCGGACAAGAAACTATCAGGCGCCGCTAAGGACAGTTTCACGAAGAAATGCCTAAAGGACGCAACTGGCGCGTAGCGTCCTTCGTCGGGACTCAATCGAATAAAAGGGAGGAACATGAGAATGAACAAGCCTGTTGTTTTGGTGGCAGCGGTTCTCGGCGTCATCTTTCTTGTGCTTGCCTGCGTCTATTGGTTTGTGCCGGCCGGTTCGCTTCCGCACTTTATGCCTGGATTCGTCGATGGCTCGAGCCACGTACATGTCAAACACGGTCTCGTTGCCCTCGTTTTGGCGCTAGTGTTACTCGGGTTTGCGTGGGTCAAACGTGAGGGATGATCTATTGGCGCAGCTCAGCTAGCCTTTAGGGGCGCCAGTTGCACTGGTTGGATTGTAGTGATTGCCGGCGCGTCGCGGGCACGGCGTGCATTGGTAGCCAGGTCAAATATTCCGTTCGGACATCCCAGTTTCTCGCATTACCAAGCTCGAGCCTTATAGGACCGGGCTCGAGCCTAAGCGTGGTCCTTTGCCCTGCGAGCTTCCGCTGTGACTCATGCGCTAGCTGAGGCCGCCGATTCTATTGCTCCGTTTTAGCGCCACCGAGCGGATGGCCCAGACGCCGTGCAATTTTCGTACATCCGAAACAGGAGGCATCAAGCATGAAATGGCTGCTATTGCTGACAATCTTGTCAGGCTATTCCGGCTCTTCAACGGCAACCGCTGCCTTCGACAGTAAGGAAGCCTGTGAGGCGGCTGGCAAGTCACATGACGAAGCGATTCACCAGCTTCACTGGCATTCCTTTGCTGTTGTTTGGACATGCAGCCCCTCTTGAAGGGGATAGCAGACGCCTCTCGGCGAAGACTTAGGTACTAGGGATTAGCCCCCAAGCTGGGGTCTGCTATGGGTAAAAAGCCTTCTGTTTATCCGATTGGAGACGGGACCGTCCGCATTGCCCGAGTTGGCGACGTAGCGACATCGAGCTAATTTACCGTACGGTTCGATAGGGGGAATTGATCCGTTGCAGTCAATATTGCTCCGTCTAAATATCGCCGGCCTCATCGTCGTCGTCGCCTTGTCAGCTTCGCCGCGATCTTTTGCCGTGGAGCAATCAACGGACGTTCCGGCTTGGCTGCAGGCCCATGTCGGCGAAGGCGAAGGTCAAATCGCGCCTGTGGTGTTACAGCGGGCGCGCGCGCTTTACCTGAAAAAAGTGAGCGAGGGGACGGTCGAGAATCCCTGTTACTTCGCCATGGATGCGACGCGACCCGGCGGATTCGGACGCCGGTTTTACGTTATCTGCGAAGCCGACCGGTCGTTTCGCGCGATTCCGTCCGGTCACGGCAGCGGCCGCAATTTGGCAGGCATCGCGAATTTCGCAAACGGAATCGAGTGCGCGAAGAACTTCAGCAATGCGATGGACTCCAAGCTGACGACAGGCGGTCCCTACGTGACTGAGGAGACAATCACCTCGTTCAAAGGTTACTATCGCGACGGAGCAGGAAAATACGTGGCTTTCACCCGCCCGTTCGTGCAGTTCGACGGCGAGGGCGAAGCCGCAAATGCGAGACCGCGCGCCATCGGCGGGCATCCGGCTGTCGTGTTTAGGGGAGCATGCCTGCGAAAAGATCCCGACAGCCCATACGCTAACTCCGACGGTTACGTTCTGTTCGGAAAGCTGGTGGATTACGCCGGCGGCCGCAGCAATGGCTGCACCAGTTGGTCGCGCTCAGACGCAAGCCAAGTTATCCCGATGATGAAGGAGCCGACGGCGCTTTACATTTATCCTGAGTCACAGGACATTGCCGCCGTCGCGCAAGCGGTGAAGGCCGGCCGCTCGCCGTCTCGGGCGGGATTATATTGGAACGCCTCCTGCTTGAGAGAGATCGGCGCTCCGAAGTTTTGGCCGAAAGAAACCCTCGAGCCGATTCTAGCTCAATACAAGAAGGACCATCCGGCACCGCCGGCGGGCCCGCCGCCGATTTGCAAGCCGTGAAAATTTGTTTCTTTGCGCTGCAGAGATAGATTCGCTGCAGCCTCTCAGCACAGCCGCCTAGTCGCGCCTGTCATTGTCATCAGCTTTGGGGTCCGGCGTTGGGGAAGAACAGCTGCTGACCATCGATCTTGTAGCTCGCGATGGCGGCCTGACCTTCCGAGCCGATAAGCCAGTCGATGAAGGCCTGTCCTTCTTTTGCCTTCACATTCGGATGTTTCTCGGGATTGACCAGGATCACGCCGTATTGGTTGAAGAGCTTGGGATCGCCCTCGACAAGGACTTTGAAATCATCCTTGTTGGCGAAGCTCAGCCACGTTCCCCGATCGGTGAGCGTGTAGGCCTGCTTGCCCACGGCCGTGTTGAGGGTCGCGCCCATGCCAGAGCCGGTTTCGAGGTACCAACTACCGCTTGAAGCTTTCGCGTCGATGCCCGCATCCTGCCAGAGGTTAAGCTCGGCCTTGTTGGTGCCGGAGTCGTCAGCCCTCGAGGCGAATGGCGCCTTCGCTTCGGCGATCTGCTTAAAAGCTTGGACCGGATCCTTGACCCCTGCAATCTTGGCGGGATCAGCGGTGGGACCGACGATGATGAAGTCGTTGTACATGACGTCGTAGCGTTTCACGCCCCAACCGTCCGCTACGAATTTCTCCTCATCGGGTTTTGAGTGGACCAACACCACATCGCCGTCGCCGTTTTCCGCATTCTTTAACGCCTGGCCAGTGCCGACCGCCACAACCCGCACCTCGATTCCCGTCTTCTTGGTGAACAGCGGAAGAATATGCTCGAACAGGCCAGAGTTCTGCGTCGAGGTAGTCGACTGCACGATGATGAACCTATCCTCGGCAACTGCCAGGCTGACGTGGACCGCGACAAGCAGCGCAGCGCAAAGGACAGCGCCGAGAATCATTCTTCTATTCATCTTGGTCATTGAGTTTCTCCTGGTCAGAGCACAAGGCCGCCGGCAACAAAGGCGCGTGCCGCCTCGCTCTGCGGCTCGTCGAAGAATTCTTTTGCCGTGCCATGCTCGATAACGCGCCCGTGGTGCAGGAAGATGATGTCCTGCGCGAGCCTGCGCGCCTGGCCGACATCGTGCGTCACAACAATGATCTTGATGCCGTCGCGTTGCGCTTCGATCAGTAGCCGCTCGATGTGGAGCGTCGAAGCGGGATCGAGGCTTGCCGTCGGCTCGTCGAGGAACAAGACCTCGGGCTCGAGGCTGAGAGCGCGCGCAAGACAAAGCCGTTGCTGCTCGCCCCCTGACAGCATGCGGGCCGGCGTCGCCGCGCGGCGCTCAAGCCCGGCAAGCCGCAAGGCCTCGCCAATACGCGCCTGCCGCTCGTCCCAATCGACGCCTCTCAGCCCGAGAGCGTGCCGGATATTGCCTGCGGCCGAACGGCGCAGCAGCACCGGCTTTTGAAACACCATTGCCTGGCGGCGGGCGAGCTCGCGATTGGGCCGGAGCCCTGCCCACAAAATCTCCCCATTGCTTGGGGCAATCAGCCCGTGCATGAGCCTCAGCAGCACGCTCTTGCCTGCGCCATTTGGCCCCATCACCACCGTAATTCCCGGCTCCTCGATTCTGGCGTCGACGCCGTCAATCACCCGCTTGCCGCTGGTCTCATAAGTGAGACCGCGAAGTTCGAGCGGGAGAAGCGGGCGCCCTCTACTGAGAGAGCTCTTGCGCAAGTGCGGCGGCGCGGTGGGGTCAAGCATAGGCAAGACGCAGCGCGAAGCGTCGCACAGCTAGCAGTGCGCCATTTACGGCGAACGAGGTGGCGAGGAGAACCATTCCGAGCGCGAGCGCGAGAGCGATATTGCCCTTCGAGGTTTCAAGTGCGATTGCCGTCGTCATTGTCCGGGTCACATGATCGATATTACCGCCGACGATCATCACAGCACCGACCTCGGCGATGGCTCGGCCAAAACCTGCAAGCACCGCCGTGAGGAGCCGGTAGCGGCCATCCCACAGGAGAGTTGCGGTGATCTCGCGCGAAGAGGCGCCGAGCGACCGAAGCTGTTCGTCATATTCCTCGAGCAGATCTTCGCAGTGCTGGCGTGTGAGTGCGGCGACGATGGGAATCACGAGCAGCATTTGTGCCACGACCATGGCTGTAGGCGTGTAGAGCAGCTGGAGCACGCCCAAAGGGCCTGCGTTGGAAAGTAGGAGATAGACGACCAGTCCGGCGACGACGGGAGGCAGGCCCATCAAGGCGCTCAGCACCGCTGTGACCGCTCCCCGGCCCGGAAACCGATACACGGCAAGGGCACCGCCCAGGGGGAAGCCGATTGCGCTGGCAAGAATGACGGCAAGGAGGCTCACTTGCAAAGAGAGCACCACGATCTCGATGAGGCTTGGATCGAGAGTGATGATAAGCCTCAGTGCCGTATGAAAAGCAGCGGTAAGATCAGCCATGGGAGGGCTAGGACAGCCTGACTATATTAGGGGCGAGCGTCCCGATTTCCGGTGGTTATTAGACCGGTTGCGACGCAAAAAAAAGCGCCCTTACGGCGTTTGTAGCGGCTGGGCCCGCCCCGAAGACCACCTGAGCTTGCGGCTGATGACTTGTCGCTGTATCACCGACCCATCATGCTGTAGTGCTCAGACAAGCCTCGTAGGGCAGGGGTCTAAGACTGGAAGGTAGGAAGGTGGAGCAAAAGACCCCGGGCAGTGGCGGCCCCGACCGGCCGGCAAGACATGTCGGGTCACGCAAGCGAGCTCGGGCCTTCCCGAAGGGGCGGCAACTCGATGCTGAGGCACTCCAACAGATACGCGAGCTTCTGAGGGACCAGCCGAGGCGTCACGACCTGCTCATTGAGTATTTGCATCTCATTCAGGACCGCTACCACCATATTTCCGCCCGCCATTTGCGCGCGCTCTGCGAAGAGATCCGGCTCCCGCAGGCCGCGGCTTACGAGGTCGCGACCTTCTATGCACATTTCGATGTGGTGAAGGAGGGCGAGACGCCACCTCCGCCCACCACTGTGCGTGTCTGCGATTCGATTACCTGCGCCATCAAAGGCGCAGAGGCTTTGTTTCAGGCGCTCAAATCAAGTGCCGATCCTGCGCAAGTGAGAGTAGTGCGTGCCCCGTGCATGGGGCGATGTGATACCGCTCCCGTGTGCGAGGTCGGACATCTCCATGTCGACCATGCCACCCTGGAGGCGGTCGAGAAGGTGGTCGAAGGCGGTGACCACGAGCCTGAGATCCCGCGCTACGAGACGCTCGCCGAATATCAGGCGCGGGGCGGCTACAAATTGCTCGCGAGCTGTCGCAATGGAGAGCTGAGCGTCGATACCGTCATCAAGGAACTGTCTGACGCCGGCTTAAGGGGCCTCGGCGGCGCTGGCTTTCCTGCCGGACGCAAATGGCAGATCGTGAGGTCCTATCCGGGCCCGCGACTGATGACCATCAACGGCGATGAGGGCGAGCCCGGCACCTTCAAGGATCGTTTCTACCTCGAGCGCAATCCGCATCAGATGTTTGAGGGCGCGCTGATCGGTGCATGGGCTGTCGACGGTGAACGCATCTATCTTTATATGCGCGACGAGTATCCAGCCGTTCTGCACATTCTTGCCCACGAGATTGCAGCGCTGGAGCAGGCAGGCATCATCGAAACAGGAAAGATCGAACTTAGGCGCGGCGCCGGCGCCTATATTTGCGGCGAAGAGTCCGCGATGATCGAGTCGATCGAGGGCAAACGCGGCTATCCGCGCAATCGTCCGCCTTACATCGCCGAGATCGGATTATTCGGGCGGCCAACGCTGAACAACAATGTGGAGACGCTTTATTGGGTGCCCGAGATCTTGCTGAAGGGCGCCAAGTGGTTCGCCGATCACGGCGTCAATGGCTCTAAAGGCTTCCGCTCCTGGTCTGTCTCCGGGCGCGTAAAGAAGCCCGGAGTCATCGTCGCTCCGGCCGGCATCACGGCGCGCGAGCTGATCGAATTGGCCGGTGGTGTGGAGGACGGGCAAGAGTTCAAAGCGTATCTGCCCGGTGGCGCTTCGGGTGGCATTCTTCCCGCTAGCCTTGCCGATGTACCACTCGATTTCGGGACACTCGACAAGTACGGCGCCTTTGTTGGCAGCCATGCCATCGTCATCTTTTCCGACAAAGACGATGTTGCCGAGATCGCCATCAATCTCCTGAGTTTCTTCAAGGACGAATCCTGCGGTCAATGCACGCCCTGCCGTGTCGGTTGCGACAAGGCGGTGGCCCTGCTCAAGCAGCGGGAATGGGATAAAGAGCTGCTTTCCGAACTCGCCCAGACCATGCGCGATGCATCCATCTGCGGGCTTGGACAGGCTGCGCCCAACGCGTTCATCTCGGCGATGCAGTTCTTCCTGGATGAGCGGCTTGGAACCGAGGTGGCCGGGCAGGCTTGATGGATAGGACTGTGAACTCCAGAATCGAGAGCAAAGCCCTTCAGCGGCAGGAAATTGCGCCATGACCGATCAATTGCTCTTCACCCTCGACGGCAAAGTAGTGTCAGCCCGTCCGGGCGAGACGATCTGGCAAGTGGCTCAGCGTGAAGGGACCGACATCCCGCATCTCTGCTGGCTGCCGGAGCCCGCCTATCGCGCCGACGGCAACTGCCGGGCGTGCATGGTCGAGATCGAGGGCGAGCGCGTGCTCACGGCGTCCTGCATCCGCAAGCCCACCCCGAACATGGTGGTGAAGACGGCGAGCGAGCGGGCGGTGAAGGCTCGCCGCATGGTCATGGAGCTGCTTCTCGCCGATCAGCCGCCGCGCGAGGATTCTCCCGACCGCGTCTCGAAGTTCTGGCATTGGGCCGAGGTTCAGAGCATCGAGACTTCGCGTTTCCCCGCGCACGGTATCCCCAAGCCGGACCTTTCGCATCCCGCCATGGCCGTCAATCTCGATGCCTGCATCGATTGCGGGCTTTGCGTCCGCGCCTGCCGCGAGGTTCAGGTCAACGACGTGATCGGTATGGCCTTGAGGGGCATCGATGCCAAACCTGTGTTCGACTTCGATGATCCAATGGGACTTTCGACCTGCGTTGCCTGCGGTGAGTGCGTTCAGGCCTGTCCTACCGGCGCGCTAATGCCGAAGTCGATCGTCGACCCCATCACCCAGCACGGCAGCAGGGAAGTCGAGCGCGAGGTTCACTCGGTCTGCCCCTATTGCGGCGTCGGCTGTCAGATCACTTACGAGATCAAAGACAACAAAATTGCCTTCGTGCAGGGGCGCAATGGTCCCGCCAATCAGAACCGGCTCTGCGTCAAGGGCAGGTTCGGCTTCGACTACGTCACCAATCCGCAGCGTCTCATGAAGCCGCTGATCAGAAAGCCGGGACTTCCGAAGCGGATCGATGTGGATCCGTCGAATCCCTACACCCATTTCCGCGAGGCAAGCTGGGAAGAGGCACTGAATCTCGCTGCGCGCGGTCTTGCCAGAGTCGCCGAGACGCACGGCAATGGGGCGATTGCGGGCTTCGGCTCGGCCAAATGCACCAACGAAGAGGCCTATCTGTTCCAGAAGCTGATCCGCACGCGGTTCCGCAATAATAATGTCGATCACTGCACGCGGCTCTGCCATGCCTCTTCCGTGGCAGCGCTGATCGAAGGCATCGGTTCCGGTGCGGTCACGGCCACCTTTAACGAGGTCGAGCACGCCGACGTCATCATGATCATCGGCGCCAACCCGACCGAGAACCATCCCGTCGCGGCGACCTATTTCAAGCAAGCGGCGAAGCGCGGCGCCAAGCTCATTGTCATAGACCCACGCGGTCAGGCCTTGCGTGAGTACGCGACCTATATGCTGCAATTCAAGCCCGCGAGCGACGTGGCGCTGCTGAACGCGATCATGCACGTGATCGTGGAGGAGGGACTCTACGATGTTCAATACCTGCAAGCGTTCACCGAGAATTTCGAGCGCTACAAGGAGCATCTCACCTTCTATAGCCCCGAAGCGATGGCCGAGATCACGGGCGTAAGCGCCAAGACCATCCGTGACGTTGCGCACACCTTCGGCCGCGCCGAGCGCGCCATGATCTTTTGGGGCATGGGCATTTCCCAGCACGTGCATGGCACCGACAATGCCCGCTGCCTTATCGCGCTTGCGCTGATGTGCGGCCAGGTCGGAAGGCCAGGCACGGGGTTGCATCCCTTGCGCGGTCAAAACAATGTGCAAGGCGCCTCTGACGCCGGCCTGATCCCGATGTTCTATCCGGACTATGCTGACGTGAAGAGCGATCCGGTGCACAAAAAGTTCGAGGACCTGTGGAAGACCGAACTCTCGACCAAGCCTGGCCTCACCGTGGTCGAGATCATCAACGCCGCCAACAAGGGCGAGATCAGGGGCATGTATGTGCAGGGCGAGAACCCGGCAATGTCCGATCCGGACCTGGACCATGCGCGTGCCGGCATCGCCAAGCTCGAGCACCTCGTGGTGCAGGACATTTTCCTCACCGAAACCGCGATGTTGGCAGACGTGATCCTGCCTTCTTCGGCTTGGCCTGAGAAGTCCGGCACCGTAACCAACACCAACCGGCAGGTGCAGATGGGGCGCAAGGCGCTCGACTTGCCTGGCGAGACACGCGAGGATTTATGGATCCTCGTCGAGATCGCGAAGCGGCTCGGCTTGCCCTGGACCTACACGCACCCGTCTCAGGTGTTCGCCGAGATGAAGCTCGCCATGCCTTCGCTCGACAACATCACCTGGGATCGGCTCGAGCGGGAATCGTCGGTGATATATCCGTGTCCCGCGCCGGATCATCCTGGCGAGGCCGTGGTGTTCGGCGATGGCTTCCCCACCAAAACCGGGCGCGCGACGCTTGTCCCGGCAAAGATCCTGCCTCCCGCCGAGGTGCCCGACGCGGAGTACCCGCTTGTCCTTATGACCGGCCGCCAGCTTGAGCATTGGCATACCGGCGCCATGACCAGGCGAGCGGATGTACTCGACTCGCTCGAACCTGGACCGACCGCGAGCCTCCATCCGAACACGCTCGCCAACTACGGCGTACAGCCTGGCGAGTTGATACGGGTCACGACCCGCAGAGGGAGCATCGAGCTCACCGCCCGGGCGGACCTCGCCGTCAGGGAGAAGATGGTCTTCATCCCCTTCGCCTATGTCGAGGCCGCGGCCAACATCCTGACCAATCCGCAGCTTGATCCGGTCGGCAAGATTCCCGAGTACAAATATTGTGCGGTGAGAATCGAGCGGGCAACCGGCAAAGAGCCGTCGGTGCCGGAGCCAAGCCTGAACGTGACAGCCCTGGGTCTCTAGACCAGATTTCTCAAATGAGTCCAAGAGAAACTGTCATCGGCCTTCTTCTTGCCGGTGGCAAGTCGAGCCGCATGGGCGGCGGCGACAAATGCCTGCGACTGCTCGCTGGCATGCCGATCATTGCCCGCATCATCGAGCGCCTGAAGCCGCAAGCCTCCGACATCGTGATCAACGCCAACGGCGATAGCTCGTGTTTTGCCGCCTACGGGCTTCCTGTCGTCGCGGACCGTATTGCCGGCTTCGCAGGGCCTCTAGCTGGCATCCATGCCGGTCTTGAATGGATCAAAGCAAACCGTGCTGGCGCGAGTCATGCTGTCACCGTTGCAAGCGACACCCCGTTCTTCCCCCTCGATCTGGTGAGGCGCTTTCTAAATGAGCGAAGGCAGGACGATTCGCTCCTCGTGGCGCGATCTGACGAAGGCGTGCATCCAGTAATCGGGCTTTGGCCAGTCACGCTTGCCTCGGCCATCGAGGACTTCCTCAAACGCGAGAAGCGGAAAGTCGGACGGTTTGCCGAGGAGCAAGGGGCCGTTGAGGTGTATTTTCCAAAGGTCGAAATCGGCGGCGTATTGATGGATCCGTTCTTTAATATCAACGAGCCGGATGAGCTTGCCAAAGCAGAAACGCTACTGAAGGAGCAAGCACGATGAGCCCGCCGCTCTTCGGCGTGGTTGGATGGAAGAACTCAGGCAAGACCACCCTCATGGCGAATCTCGTTAGGGAGCTCAGCGCGCGGCGCTTTGCCGTTTCCGTCATCAAACATGCGCATGATCGTTTCGACATCGATCATCCCGGCCGCGACTCCTTCAAGCTACGCGAAGCCGGCGCGCACCAGATTGCCTTGTCCTCGCCGCGGCGTTTTGCCCTGATGCGCGAGCTTCGTGACGAGCCGGAGCTGCCATTTGCGGAAATTCACCGCTACATCGGTCCCTGCAACCTCGTGCTGATCGAGGGCTTCAAGCGCGAGGTATTTCCCAAGATCGAGATACGCAGGGATGGCGCGGCCTCGCGGGAGCCGATCCACGGCAATTTTCCGCAGATCGTCGCCATTGCTTCCGATCATCCTTCTAGCGAGCGCGATCCGCTACCAATCTTCGATATCGGCGCTACAAAAGAGATCGCCGACTTCATAGCCGAACATCTCGGGCTCAAGCAGCCATGACCCTCAAACTCGACGACGATTGCTTCGTCCTCGACAAGGACAGGCTCCCTCATCATGAGGCGCTTGCCATTCTCAAGGCGCGCGTGCGTCCTGTCGTTGGTGGCGAGGACGTGCCGTTGGCTGGGGCGGCAGGCCGGTTTCTTGCCGAACCGGTCGTGTCACCCCGCGCCATTCCGGCGCACGACAATGCCGCGGTCGACGGTTATGCGTTGGCCTATGCCTCGTACGACAAGGGGAGCGGCGCTCGCCTTGCCATCGCAGGCCACGCTTCGGCGGGTCACCCACTGCCAACGGCGCCCTTGCTAGGTCACGCAGTCCGCATCTTCACCGGCGCAGTCATGCCGCAAGGCTTTGACACGGTGGCGATGCAGGAAGATGTCCTGGTGAAAGATGAAGCGGGCGAGCGCTGGGCGATCATTCCCCCTGGTCTTAGGCAGGGCGCAAACAGGAGATTAGCCGGCGAAGATACGAAAGCGGGCGCTGTGCTGCTTGAGGCTGGTGCAAGGCTCAGGCCGCAGGATGTGGCAAGCGCAGCCGCCACGGGTCTCGATCGGCTTCGATGCTACGCGCCCCTGAACATCGCTATAGCTTCGAGTGGGGACGAGATCCTCCGCCCCGGCGAAGCCTTTGCGCCGGGCAGAGTTTATGATGCCAACGCGCCGATGCTGGAAGGGCTTGCCAGGGCTGTCGGAATCGCCGCGGTCGGCCTCGGTGTCCTGCCCGACAAGGCCGAACGGGTGCGCGCTGCGCTCTCGCAAGCAAGCAGTAAGTACGACGCAATCATTATCTCTGGCGGGGCAAGCCAAGGCGCGGAGGATCATGTCGTCCGCAGCATCGATGCGCTTGGCAAGCGGCATCTTTGGCAGATCGCAATCAAACCGGGGCGGCCGATGAGCTTCGGCCAAATCGGCCAGTCTGTCGTCCTCGGTCTCCCCGGCAACCCGGTCGCGGTCTTCGTCTGCTTCTTGATATATGTGCGGCCGGTGCTGACCCGGCTCGCCGGCGGCCTTTGGCCAGAGCCGGTGCGCTTTCCGCTGCCCGCAGCTTTCACCCAGAGGAAGAAATTGGGCCGGCGGGAGTTCTGGCGGGCAAGACTAACGAGGTCTGACGAAGGGCAATTGCAAGTCGCAAAGTTTCCGCGTGACGGCTCCGGGCTGATTTCCTCGTTGCGCGAGTCGGATGGCCTGGTCGAGGTCTCCGAGGAGATTGAGGAAGTGCGTGCCGGCGAGATGGTCGACTTCATCCCGTTTTCTGAGTTCGGCCTCCTGTCGCAATGAGGCCGGGTCTCGCGCGAGACCTCGGCTGATGGAACTACCCCCCGTTATTGCGCTGAAACACAGAAGATAAAGGGCCTCAAGAGATCCACGCCGCGGAACACGGAATAGCGTTCGGCTATCGACTCAAAAGCCAACCGGCATTTCCGTCGAAACGGGCATAGTCCGATCCTCCGTGCTATCGCCGCGGCCGTTCCTTTCGGCCAGAGCACTAGCCAAAGGAGTCAAACGGATGTCTCGATTCACGAATAAAGGCCGTCTCGGCCGCAGCCTCGTTCTTGCCGGCGTCGTGTTGGGCTCGAGCCTCGGCGCGTCGGCCGTCCTGGCCGGCGAATGCCCTGCCGATCAGAAGAAGCCCAACGCGACGGCCCCGGTCGATTACAAGGCGGTCGGCGTCACCGACACAGTCATCGCCATGATCGACGTGGAGAAGGAGCCGGCCAACATCAAAGACCGCAAGTTCCGCATGCGCAAGCTCACCATCGAGCCAGGCGGCATCGTGCCCTGGCACAGCCACGGCGACCGCCCTGCCATCATCTACATCATCGACGGCGAGATTAACGAGTACGCCTCGAATTGCGCCGTGCCGATCGTGCACAAGGCTGGCGACGTCGTCGCCGAGACGAGCGAAGTTTCGCATTGGTGGAAGAACACCGGCAACAAAACCGTCGTGTTGCTGTCCGCCGACCTGCTCAAGGATCCGAACGACAAGAACATGTAGTCCCCCCTCGGATGTGGCGTTCTCATACCGTAAGGGGCGTCACATCCTTTTCTCTTCCCTTCGCGGACGACGCCATGACTGAGATGCAGCGTGCCGTTCCAGCCCCAAGCGGCGAAGCGCTCGATCACTCTGCAGGCGTGCTTCTACGCTCCACCGTCATCGGACTGACGGCCTTTCTCACTGTCGTAGACCTTTTCGCGACCCAGGCTATTCTCCCGTCGCTCGCGCGCCATTACGGCGTCACACCAGCGGCGATCGGCTTTGCCGTCAATGCCTGCACCCTCGGCATGGCGGTGTCGGGTCTCGCGGTAGGCTATTTCAGCCGCGAAATCGATCGGCGCAAAGGCATCTTGGTCAGCCTCGTCCTGCTATCAATCCCTACGGCTCTGCTCGCGAGCGCCCCCGACCTCACGGTGTTCACCATCCTGCGCGTGGCGCAGGGGCTGTGCATGGCATCGGCCTTTACCCTCACGCTCGCTTATCTCGGTGAGCACTACAGCGCCGCCGACTCGGCGAGCGCCTTCGCCGCCTATATCACCGGCAATGTCGCGAGCAATTTGGTTGGGCGTCTGATCTCCGCCGCGGTAGCAGACCATTTCGGTCTCGCCGCCAATTTCTACTTCTTTGCCTCGCTCAATCTGCTCGGCGCAGTGCTAGTCTATTTCACCGTGGAGAAGACTCCCTGCATGCAGTGCGTGACCCCCGCCATGAGCTCGCATTTCCAAGCTTGGATCATGCATCTCAAGAACCCATCCTTGCGCGCGAGCTTTGCCATCGGCTTCTGCATCCTGTTCGCCTTCATTGGCACCTTCACTTATGTGAATTTCGTTCTGGTGCAGCCACCGCTTGGCGTGGGCGCCATGACGCTCGGCTTCATCTATTTCGTGTTCTTGCCGTCGATCGCCACGACGCCGCTCGCAGGCCGCGCGGTGCGGCGCTTCGGGACGCGGCCCACATTCTGGAGCGCGCTGCTTGTTGCCGGCATCGGCCTGCCGCTTCTGATCGTGCCGAACCTTTCGGCGGTGCTGGTCGGCATGGTGTTGGTCGGCGTCGGTACCTTTTTCGCCCAAGCCTGCGCGACGGGGTTCGTTGGCCGTGCGGCGCCGTCCGACCGCGGCTCGGCGAGCGGACTCTATCTCGCGAGCTATTTCTTTGGCGGGTGCCGGTGGGCAGTGCGGTACTTGGGCTGATCTTCGACATGTTTGGCTGGGCGGCATGCGTCGCCGGTATCGCCGTATCGCTGCTCATCGCTGCCCTGCTTGCCATTTTCCTGCACACGCCGATGGCGCCCAAGGCGGTCGCTCGCTGACCATAGGCGGCGCTTTTATTCCGCTGCGAGCTTATGCGGGCCGTCTTCTGATTGCTTGCCGGCTTTGTCGGGATCGACTTCTGCCGCAGGCTCCGCGCCCGGCTGCGGCTCGTGCAGGATGACGCCTTCGAGCGGATCGAATTCTCCGAGCCAAGCTTGCATTTCCAGCGCGCGCACGGTGTCGGCATAACCGGCCTGCCAGCGCTCGCGGATGCCCGCAGGCGAGAAATCGATGTCCTTGATGTGGCTTTCATTGCCGAGGCGCGGCGCCAGCAGCCGTACCACGTGCATGGTGGTGCGGCAGGAATATCCCGCGAGCTCCTCGACCATCGGATGCTTCTTCGCTTCTTCGGGGACATATTTCAGAAGCTCGCGAATGACGTGGCGTAACCTATGGGCCTCGCGCTGCCGCACGATGTAGTTGCTGATGCGGCTCGAATATTGAATGTCCTTGTGGCGGTTGAGAACCTGCCAAATGGTCTGCGGCTCTTCTCCGGTGGGGTGCCACAGATGCACCGCGAAGATCAGAGCGTTGCGGCGCGGATTGTCCTCGAAGACGCGCTCGGTCGGCGTATTGGAAAGGACGCCACCGTCCCAGTAGAGCTCGCCGTCGATGCGCACAGCGGGAAAAGCGGGGGGAAGCGCACCCGACGCCATGACGTGGCTCAAGGCCAGGTCCATGTCGCGGGAATCGAAATAATGCATCATGCTGGTGCGCACGTGGGCGGCGCCGACCGTAAGCCGCGGCGTGCACTGGTTGAGAAGGGAGAAGTCGACCAACTCTTTAAGTGTCTTGCGCAGAGGCTCTGTCGAGTAATAACCGGCTTGATCGGCGCCGAGGTGGATATGGGCGCCGAGGAATGCGCGGGTGTGCGGCTCGAAGAACCCGGAGATGCCCTTGGTCAGCGTCATCCACGACGCGAGCGCGTCACCGGCTCCGGCCCAGGCGGGGAACGCGCCCCAGAAGTTTGCGCGCTCCACTCGTTTCCAGAACTCCTTGAGCTTCGGCAAGCGGTCCTCCGGCTTGTTGCCGGTGATCAGCGCTGCGTTGATGGCGCCGATCGAGGTGCCGATGATCCAATCCGGCTCGACTCCCGCCTCATGCAGCGCCTGATAGACTCCGCCTTGGTAGGCGCCGAGTGCCCCGCCGCCTTGCAGCACGAGCACGACCTGACCGTTATTGTTGTTGCGGATCTCGTTGACGGCTTCGAGGGGCGTCAGGGTTTTTTTTCTTGGTCATGGCTGATCCTTCCTGGATGACCTGTCCGTTTGATCATGCCCGTGGCGCATCTTGTCGGGAAATGCCCGCTGGCTAAAGAGTCGATAGGGGTCCGCTATGGCCGGCAGGGTCCCCTATGCACCTGAGAA
>DASSLP010000083.1:0-25715 GCA_035689365.1 Methyloceanibacter sp. | reverse complement strand
CATGATCAGCAAGGGCGGCGGCAAGGCGACGCTCAAGACCGTCGAAGGCGCAGACCTCACCTTCGAGATGAAGGACGGTGCGATCTGGGTGTGGGACGCCAAAGGCGACGCCGCCAAAGTCACCATCAAGAACGTGCTTCAGTCGAACGGCGTGATCCACGTCATCGACACAGTGCTGCTGCCGAGCTAATTCCTCCCCCCGTTAGCTCAGCATCAGTCAAGCCCGCAATGCGCTCTGCGCGGCGGGCTTCCTGCGTTCTCGTCCAACGCCGTTTTAAATGTGGCTCAAGAGCCAATAGAGGCTGCCTGACAGCAGCACCGCCATGGGGAGCGTGAGCACCCAAGCCATCAAGAGATTGCGGACGGTGGCCATCTGCAGCCCCGAGCCGTTGGCGGCCATGGTTCCGGCCACGCCTAGAGGACAACACCTGCGTGGTGGATACAGGCAAGCCGAACATGTCGGCGCCGGCGATGGTGGCCATGGCGACTAGCTCGGCCGAGGCTCCTTGCGCATAGGTCAAGTGCGACTTGCCGATTTTCTCTCCGACCGTCACCACGATGCGCTTCCAGCCAATCATGGTGCCGAGCCCGAGAGCGATGGCGACGGAGACCTTGACCCACAGCGGAATGTATTTGGTGGCGTCGTCGAGCTCGCCTTTATAGGCGGTGAGAGTTTGGCTGGTTGCGTCGTCCAGCGCCGGCACGCCGGTCTTGAACATGACGCGGATCGCCTCAGAGACGAGATACATGTCGTTGCGCACGTTGTTGACCGCGGCAGTCGGGATCTTGCGCAGCGTGCCATACTCGTTGACCTGAGCGTCGATCTCGCCGACGAGCTCGGCAACCGAGGGAATGGTGTCGGGCTGCAACTGCTTCGTGCGGATGTATGTGGTCACCGCGGCGCGGCTATCGGCAGGAGGCGTGCCCGGCGCAAGCTTCTGCAACGCGGTCTGCGCCGCGGCTCCAAGCACATGGAATTGCTCGACGCGCGAGTCGGGCATGGCGCGGTTCAAGGCATAGGCGGTCGGCACGCAACCGATCAGGATCAGCATGATCAGGCCCATGCCCTTCTGCCCGTCATTCGAGCCATGGGCGAAGGACACGCCGGTGCAGGTCAGCACCAGGATGGCGCGGATCCACAATGGCGGTGGGGTGGCGCCCTTCGGCTCCTGATACAGCGACGGCTTGTGCACCAGATATTTCAAGGTGAGCAGGAGGAGCGCCGCGCAAATGAAACCACGCCAAGAAAATTCCATAAGCCCGACCATAGCACCGCAACGTTGGGCGCAAGCGAATGGGTGTAGATGACGCCACGGCGTTTGCGGTGTCGTGGAAGTCGTTCACGAATTCGAAGCCGAGCGCGATGAAAAGGGCGATGCCGAGCAGGAGGAAGGGAAGCCAACTCTCGGTAATGGCGCCTGCGGCGCGCACCTCGAGATAGATGTTCAATCCGGCGTAGAGAATGCCGGCAAACAGGATGGTGACAAAAAGAATGGCGGTGGTCGGCGCGATCGGATGATCGAGCTTTGGCTTTGGCGAGGCGCCAGCCGTTAGGGCGACGTCCGTCATGGCGGCTTCTTACTACCTAAGGATTGCTACAACGTCGGCTTAACAATAGCGCGCCAAGTCGACTTCAGAATTACAGAACTGTGACATTTCAGACAGGCAACGGCGAGCGCTTCCGGGCTCTCAACAGGCCGATAATATATATCAGCACAAACGCGACGGGCAGGGCCCCCATCAATGATGATCTGGCTAGGGAAGGCGGTTCTCTGTGGGCGGTTGGCGGGCGGTTCCCCAAGGGCTCTGCGTGGGCTGTTTACCATTATAGCGGCAGCCGGCTGGATGCTGACCGGGCTGGGCGGCGCCGGGCATGCCACCGCGCCCCCTTGCGTTTCCCGCGCCTTCGAGGGTGCGAGCTACATCGTCTGCACCTTCGACCTGCGCGAATATGCCCTGCGCCTTTTCTGGAAGGATGATAACGGCGTGCCGTATGGCGGCTTCGACCACCTGCCGCGCCGGATCGGCGCAGCTCCGATGGTGTTCGCCATGAATGCTGGCATGTACGATGAAAGCCTCGCGCCGGTCGGGCTTTACATCGAGGCGGGCAAAGTTCTCAAACGGGCTAATACCGCGAGCGGAACCGGGAACTTCCATCTCAAGCCGAACGGCATTTTCTACGTGGATGGCGAGAACGCAGGCGTTCTTACCACCGAGCAATTCCTGTCGCGCAAGCCCAAAGCCCAGTTTGCCACCCAGTCGGGCCCGATGCTTGTCATCGACGGCCGCATTCATCCGAAGATTCGTGCGAATAGCACCTCGCGCAAAATCCGCAACGGCGTTGGCTTGCGCGATTCTCACACGGTGGTATTCGCAATCTCCGATACCCCGGTCACATTCTGGAGCTTTGCGCGTCTTTTTCGCGACGGACTTGGCACCCCCAACGCCCTCTTTCTCGACGGCAGCATATCCAGTCTCTGTGCGCCGGTGCTTGCCAGGTGCGATACGCTCTTTCCGATGGGAGCGATCGTCGCCGTGTATAGGCAATGACTTCGGTGGGCTCTGCTCGGTGTTTGACAGTGCGTGAGGACGCCGCGTGCTCGGTCGATATTATGCGAACCATTGCAGAAGGCCTGCCCCAAGGTCGCCGATGGCCAATAACGACCAGACCCAAACAAAGGCCGAGATGAAGTTGGCAATCTGGAAAGTCCAATAGGGCATTTCCAGGATACCCGCGACCAACGGAACCGCCGCGCGCAGTGGGCCAAAAAAGCGGCCGATGAAGATGCTGAGCACGCCCCACCGTTCCGTGAAGGCATGGCCGCGCGGCAACAGGTCTGGATAGCGCGACAGAGGCCAGACCCGGCCGATCGGCTCTTTGAACTTGTACCCGAGCCAATAGGAGATCCAGTCGCCGAGCGCCGCTCCCACCGCGCCCGCGATCCATACCGGCCAGAACGGGATGTCGCTTGCCGCCGCCAGCACGCCGAGGCTTACCAGGACTGCCCAACCTGGGATCAGCAATGAAAACAGCGCGATCGATTCGAGAAAGGCGAAGCCAAAGGCGACCGGCGCGGCCCAGGCATGGTGCGCGCGCACGAAATCGACAGCCATTTGCGCGTAAGCGTCCAGAGGCAAGCGCCGATCTTCAGGTGTGTGGCGCCGGCGGGTCGTCGGCGCCGCCGGTCAAGCGGCGATAGGCCGGCCGATCCGGTCGCGCCCCGCTCGGTGGGAGAGTCACGGCGCGGATGGCTTCGAGCCAAGGGAACCAGGCAAGCCGCGCCGCCTCGGCCCAGAAGGTGAAGGGGTTGAGCGCCTCGAAGGCGTGGGCGAATGCGTCGAAAGAGGGGACCGCCCTGAGGTTGATCGAGATCTGCTCGGCCAAGCCGTCTGGCGATTGGCGGTGGGAGATCTCGATATCGAGACCGGGAAGGTGTGCGATCGCCTTCATGGCTTCGCCTTCGTTCTGATACGCAGCGTGCTCGAACCACGACAACGGAATCACCCTCGACCGCTTCCTGCAACATAGCTAGGTCCGCCGCCGAGACTTCGTCAAGCGGGTGGCGAGGGTTAGTTCAGCGCCACCTCGAAGAACATTCGCTCCGACTCGTCACGGTTTTAAAGGAACCCCAATGCCTCCCTCCTGTTTCTCCTGATAAACAGAAGGAGATTGGAAATGTTCAAGGTGATTTCATCGGCGGCAATCGCCTCATTGATGCTGTGCGGTGCGGCTTATGCTGTTACGCCGCTGGCGTCTCCGCAAACCGGTTCGTCCGGTCTGGTGCAGATCAAGCATCAGGGCGACAACGATCAGGGCAACTGGCAGAGGCGCGGGGGTGGGGACTGGCGCGACCGCGAAGCGTCACGCTACGGATCGAACGATCGTTACCGCGGCTGGCACCATTATGCGTATCGTCCGGACGATTGGGGCGATCGCGGCTGCGTCGCCGTCGGCCCGCTCTGGTACTGCCCATAGTCTGCGATTGCAGCTGAGGCTGCACCAGCCTGTTCATTTCGACCCTGACAAGGGTGCTGAGCGCGTTTAGCGCGTGAAGCCTAGGCGTGAATGCGCGCCTTATCGCGCCGCCGCTTCTCTTGTCGCCGATGCTTCTGCTTCTCAGGCCTGCGGGCACTCCCTGCCGGCGGTTCGCTTTCTGGCGCCACCGTCTCGGCGTCCGATCCGTCATCGTATTCGATCTGCGGCGCCTCGTCGTAGCCAGCGCGGCTGCTGTAGAAGATCAGGATCATAAGGCTGCCGCCGATGACAAGGGTGAAGAAGATGCCAAGCCCCATCATTAGCCAGCCCCATGGCGGCATAGGGACGTCGCCAGCCGAAACCCATCCGTAATGGCCGACATAGATCGCTCCGGCGAGGAATGCGAGAAGAATACCGATAACGACAAACCGCAAGGCATTGCTCCTCCTCCAGGACGTTGCTCCGGACAGAACTCCCATAGGACCATTTGGTGCCGGCGCCAGAAAACCGCTTCTGCGATGTTGCTCCCGGTATGGCCGCCTTGCCTTGAAATCGAGCCCGGCGCAGTGGAGCGCCTAACCCAAATGCCGCAAGCGAACCCCAAAGGGCGCAATCGGAAAAAAGCAACTTGTGGGCCGGCTCCCTAGTTTCGGCTGAGGGCCGAAGAGGTTTGGAGCATGGCTATACACATACCCCCGATATTGGTCGTGATCGCCTGCAAGGTCGTCATGGCCGCGAACCCGGACCCTAATGCCGCCTTCACCCATGTCGAGAACACGCAATGGGCCACGGAAGACTCGATGATGGTGTGCCAGCGGCATGAGGTGGAGCTCTATGACCCGGTCGAAGGCATGCAGCTCAATCAGGCCGACAATCCCGCCCCCGCGCTCAACCCCAACTTCACCGACCATGGGCAATGCGCGCGCGCCGGCATTACGCTGGCCGTCGACTGGGATCAGGCACACCACAACACGCCGTGGCGCGTGTGGCGCATTGGCTGCCCCACACCAATCGTCGATCTCCGGACGGGAGCGATGATCGGCTACAAGCTCCCAGAGTGCGGTCACCGCGACACGGTGGTGTGCCAGACCGACTCCGAAATTTAGGCCAGCGCCTTCTCGATCAGCACCGCGCGGAAGTCGTTGACATTGGTGAGCGTCGGGCCGGTCACCAGGAGATCGCCGATGGCGTTGAAGAAGGTCCAGGGGTCGTTGTCGGCGAGCATGGCCTTGGCGTTGATGCCGGCCTTCTCGGCGCGGGCGAGCGTGTCGGGATAGATGAGCGCGCCGGCATTGTCCTCGCTTCCGTCGATGCCGTCGGTGTCGCCGGCAAGCGCATAAATCCCCTTCATGCGGTCGAGCGCGATCGCGAGCGCGAGCAGGAACTCGGTGTTGCGCCCTCCTTTGCCTTTGCCCTTCAGCGTGATGGTGGTCTCGCCGCCTGAGATCAAGACGCATGGCGGCTTTTCGGGCTGTCCGCGCAACGCGCATTGGCGCGCGATGCCGGCGTGCACCAGCGCCACGTCGCGCGACTCGCCTTCGATCGAGTCGCCGAGAATGACGGGCTTCACGCCGGCCTTGCGCGCGACCTCGGCAGCCGCTTCGAGCGAAGCTTGCGGCGTCGCGATCATAATGTTCTCGAC
The DNA here is from genome assembly GCA_035689365.1 of Methyloceanibacter sp. Taxonomy (GTDB): domain Bacteria; phylum Pseudomonadota; class Alphaproteobacteria; order Rhizobiales; family Methyloligellaceae; genus Methyloceanibacter. Next base: position 20,097 of record DASSLP010000083.1, on the reverse strand, counting down.
GCGGGCGAGCCGCTTGTCGCCGCGTTTCGGCGTCTCTTCGCCCTCGCGCAAGCGCTCGATCACCGCCTTCGGCACGTCGATCTTGTACTTCTCGATGATGGAAAGCGCCTGCGCGTTGGTCGAAGGGTCCGGCACGGTCGGGCCAGAGGCGATGATCGAAGGATCGTCGCCGGGCACGTCGGAGATCATGAGCGCGACGACTTTGGCAGGATGAGCTGCCGCGGCGAGCCTGCCGCCTTTGATGGCCGACAGATGCTTCCGCACCGTGTTCATCTCGGAGATAGTCGCGCCCGATTTGAGCAGCGCCTTGTTTACTGCCTGCTTGTCCTCGAGCGTTAGGCCATCGGCTGGCAGCGAAAGAAGGGCAGAGCCGCCGCCGGAGATCAGGCAAACCACGAGGTCGTCAGCGGCGAGTCCCCGGACCAGCTCGAGGATGCGCCGCGCTGCGTCCCTGCCGGCTGCATCAGGCACCGGATGGGCAGCCTCGACGACCTCCAGCCGCTCGGTCGGCACGCGATAGCCGTAGCGGGTCACCACCAGCCCTTCGAGCGGTCCGGCCCAGGCATCTTCGAGAGCCTTGGCCATCGCGCCCGAAGCCTTGCCCGCGCCGATAATGATGGTCCGCCCCTTTGGCCTTGGCGGGAGATGAGCAGGCACGCAGATCGAGGGGAGGGCAGCCTCGACGGCGGCGTTGAACATGGCCTTGAGCAGGACGTCAGGCTTCATGAACGGCTGAACCTCCCGTGAAAGCCGCGCAGAACCTGCACAGACGTTGCAAAAAGGCAAGCGAATGAATTAGTTTGCCCATTCCTGATGCAATCCAGCCGCAAAGCCCGGGAGCCGAGAGGTTATGTCAGTTCAGCCGCGTGAAACTGCCGAAAAACCGGGCAAGCGCTCAGACGAACAACACAAAAATCCAAAGTCAGACATCGAGATCAGCCAAGCCGCCAAGATGCGGCCGATCGTCGATGTGGCTGCCGACAAGCTTGATATTCCGGCTGAGGATTTGATTCCTTACGGGCACTACAAGGCGAAGGTCTCGCTCGACTACATCGCCTCTCTGGCTGAGCGGCCCGACGGCAAGTTGATCCTCGTCACCGCCATCACGCCTACGCCTGCCGGCGAGGGCAAGACTACGACCACGGTCGGGCTCGGTGACGCGCTGAACGAGATCGGCAAGAAGGCGATGATCTGCATCCGCGAGCCGTCGCTTGGGCCCTGCTTCGGGGTGAAGGGCGGGGCGGCAGGTGGAGGCTATGCCCAGGTCGTGCCGATGGAGGACATCAACCTCCATTTCACAGGCGATTTTCATGCGATCGGTGCCGCCAACAACCTGCTCGCGGCGATGATCGACAATCACATTTATTGGGGCAATAAGCTCGACATCGATAGCCGCCGCGTCACCTGGCGCCGCGCAGTGGACATGAACGACAGGGCACTGAGATCGATCGTGACCTCGCTCGGCGGTGCGGCCAACGGCTTTCCGCGCGAGGCCGGCTTCGACATCACCGTCGCCTCGGAGGTCATGGCGATCTTCTGCCTCGCCTCCGATCTCAACGACCTCCAGCGCCGGCTTGGCCAGATCCAGATCGGTCAGACGCGAGACAAAAAGCCAATCACTGCCAAGGATTTATCGGCCGCCGGCTCGATGGCCGCGCTGCTCAAGGATGCGCTCGCGCCGAACCTCGTGCAGACGCTCGAGAACAATCCGGCCTTCATCCATGGCGGCCCGTTCGCCAACATCGCGCATGGCTGCAACTCGGTGATCGCCACCAAGGCCGCGCTCAAGCTCTGCGATTATGTGGTGACCGAGGCAGGCTTCGGCGCCGATCTCGGCGCCGAGAAGTTCTTCGACATCAAGTGCCGCAAGGCGGGCCTCAAGCCCGACTGCGTGGTGATCGTGGCGACTATCCGCGCGCTCAAGATGCACGGCGGGGTGGCCAAGGACGATCTCAAGAAAGAGAACCTTCAGGCGCTGGAGAAGGGGTTCGCCAATCTCGAGCGTCACGTCGGCAATGTGCAGAAATACGGCGTGCCGGTCGCGGTCTCGATCAACCGCTTCTCGAGCGACACCGACGCCGAGATGGCGCTGCTCAGGAAGCTCTGCGCCAAAGTCGACGTCGAGTGTGTGCTTGCCGACCATTGGGCCAAGGGCGGCGCCGGCGCGATCGACCTTGCCAAGACCGTAGTGCGTACCGTCGGCGAGAAGCCGAGCAAATTCCACACGCTCTATCCCGACGACATGACGCTGTGGGAGAAGACCCGCACCATCGCCAAGGAAATTTATGGCGCCTCCGACATCACCGCCGACAAGTCGGTGAAGGACCGCTTCGCCGAGCTTGAGAAGGAAGGTTTCGGCAAGTTTCCGATCTGCGTCGCCAAGACTCAGTACAGTTTCACCACCAGTGCCGACACGAAAGGCGCGCCCTTCGGCTTCACCATCCCGATCCGTGAGGTGAGGCTTTCTGCTGGCGCCGAGTTCGTGGTGGTGATCTGCGGGGACATCATGACCATGCCGGGCCTCCCCAAGGTCCCGGCTGCCAACAATATCGAGCTTGCCGCCGACGGTCGCATCGCCGGCCTGTTTTAATCCGGAAAGGGGTTGCAAGGCGGCAAAGCTGACGTTACCAACCTTTTCCCACGCGAATCCGGGCGGGTCTCGCCTGCCTGTTTAAAGAAATCCAAGGGGAGGACTTGATGGCTGGAGCAAGAAAGCCAGGGCGCAACTTTTTGTTTGTTCCGGGACCGACCAATGTGCCCGACCGCGTCTTGCGCGCCATGCATATCGCCATGGAGGACCATCGCTCCTCCGATTTTCCCAAGCTGACGCTTCCGCTGTTCGAGAATTTGAAGAAGATCTTCAAGACCCGCGAAGGTCAGGTGGTGGTTTATCCTTCGAGCGGCACTGGCGCCTGGGAAGCCGCGCTCACTAATACATGCTCTCCCGGCGACAAGCTACTTGCCGCCCGTTTCGGCCAATTCTCTAGCCTGTGGATCGAGCTCGCCCGCCGTCACGGGCTCGAGGTCATCGTTCAGGACGAGGAGTGGGGCACTGGTGTCCATCCCGATAAGATCGAGGAGGCGCTCCGTGAGGATAAGAACCACGAGATCAAGGGCGTCATGGTCGTGCATAACGAGACCGCGACCGGCGTCACTTCCGATGTCGCCGCGGTGCGCCGCGCTATGGACGCCGCCGACCACCCCGCGTTGCTTTATGTCGATGGGGTGAGCTCGATCGCGAGCATCGACTTCCGCTTCGACGAATGGCGCGTCGACCTCGCCATCACCGGCACGCAGAAGGGGCTGATGCTGCCGGCAGGGCTCGGCATCGTGTGCGCGAGCCAGAAGGCTCTCGCGGCGATGAAGGATGCCAAATGCCGTCGCGCCTATCTCGAATTCGGCGATCATGTGAAGGCAAACGCCACCGGCTATTTCCCCTATACGCCGGCGCTTCCTCTGCTCCATGGCTTGCGTGAATCGCTCGCCATGCTCGAGGAGGAGGGGCTTGAGAATGTATTCGCTCGGCATCGTCATCTCGCAAACGGCACTCGCGCCGCGGTCGCCGCCTGGGGGCTCAGGCTCTGTGCCAGGGAGCCCAAGTGGCATTCAGATACGGTGAGCGCCATCATGGTGCCGCATGGCTTCAATGGCGCGGAAGTCATCGACCGCGCCTATCGCCGCTACAATCTCGCGCTCGGCGCGGGTCTCTCGCAGATGGCCGGCAAGCTGTTCCGCATCGGCCATCTCGGCGATCTGAACGAGCTTATGCTGCTCGGCGCGATCTCTGGCGCCGAGATGGCGATGAACGACATCGGCATCGAAGTCGAGCTTGGTTCTGGCGTGGCCGCCGCGCAGGCTGCGTTCCGCGGCGCGGCGCAAGTGCGCGAGCAAAGGATCGCTGCCGAATAGGCGGAGCGCGGGACGAGGCGCGTTTCGCGCACGCCCCGCTAGCCGAGTTTTTGAGGTCGGGGCGCCCGGCGGGAAATTTCCTCCGCCGGGGAATAGTTGAGGCGTATCGCGCTCACCCCAGCGCGATTTGATTAGGGGCTAGAGTTTAGTGCAGCACGCGATCGTGTTCCTCGATCGAGAGTCGGTGGACGCCAAAGTCCGCAAACCGAACTTCCCGCATATCTACAAGGAATATCAGTCCACCTGGACGCATGACGAGATCGTCGAGCGTCTCAAGGATGCCGACATCGCCATCATCAACAAGGTGCCGATGAAGGCCGAGACGCTGAAGGCGCTGCCGAAACTCAAGCTTATCGCCGTGGCTGCCACCGGCACGGATATCATCGACAAGGCCTATTGCAAAGAGCACGGCATCACCATCGTCAACATCCGCAATTACGCCTTCAACACCGTGCCGGAGCACGTGCTCGCGCTGATATTCGCGCTGAGGCGAAACCTGTTCGCTTACGTCGAGGACACGCGGAACGGCGTGTGGAACAAGTCGAGCCAGTTCTGCTTCTTAACCCATCCCATTCGGGACATAGCGGCTTCGACCCTCGGCATCGTCGGCTATGGCGCGCTCGGCAAGTCGATCGCAAAGCGGGCCGAGGCGCTCGGCATGAATGTGCTGCCCTTCGACGTCGTGCCTCAGCCTGGTCTCGTCGATTTCGAGACGATCCTGAAGGAGAGTGACATCATCACCCTCCACGTTCCGCTCACGCCTCAGACCAAGAACATGATCGGCGCCAAGGAGCTCGCCAAGATGAAGCCGACCGCGATCCTCATCAACACGGCGCGCGGCGGCCTGGTCGACGAAGCGGCGCTCGCCGATGCGCTGCGCAAGGGCACAATTGCCGGCGCTGGCTTCGACGTGCTGACCAAGGAGCCGCCGAAAGACGGCAACATCCTGCTTGATCCCACCATCCCCAACTTGATCGTGACGCCGCACGTCGCTTGGGCGAGCCAGGAGGCGATGCAGATCCTCGCCGATCAGCTCATCGATAACATCGAGGCGTTCGTGGCCGGCAAGCCACAGAACGTCGTCAAGGAATAGCCGGGAGGCAATGCCATGAAGAAGCTCCTGTTCCAGTTCGACACCGACCCGTACCCGAGCGTGTTCGACACGGTTGTCGCCTATGACGGCGGCGCCGACCGCGTCACCGGCTATGCCAATGTCACGCCGGACAGTGTCGGCGCCTTGGTCGATGGCACGATCTTCACCCGCGGCGGCAAGGACAAGCAGAACACCGCGATCTTCATCGGCGGCGGCAACATGGAGAAGGGCGAGACGCTGCTGGAAGCAGTGAAGAAGCGCTTCTTCGGCCCGTTCCGCGTCTCAGTCATGCTCGACTCGAACGGCTCGAACACGACCGCCGCGGCCGGCGTGGCGCTGCTCGCCAAGGCGAAGAAGCTCAAAGGCAAGAAGGCCGTGGTGCTCGCGGGCACAGGCCCGGTCGGCATGCGCGCCGCTGCCTTCCTCGCCCAGGAAGGCGCCGAAGTCACCATCACCTCGCGCACCAAGGATCGCGCCGAGGCTGCCGCCAAGGCGCTCAAAAACCGGTTCGGCGTCGACGTTAAAGGCATCGCCGCGGCTGATGACAAGGCGCGGGCCGAGGCCGTGAAAGACGCGAACATCGTGTACGCCGCCGGCGCCATCGGGGCACAGCTCCTGCCGGCGTCGGCGTGGAAGGACAACCCGAACATTCAGCTCCTGGCCGACGTTAACGCCCAGCCGCCGCTCGGCATCGAAGGCATAGAGGCGACTGACAAGGGCAAGGACTATGGCGGCAAGCTCGCTTTCGGCGCGCTCGGCATTGGCGGGCTCAAGCTCAAGCTGCATCGCGGCTGCATCAAGCAGCTGTTCGAAAGCTCGGACGGCGTGCTTGACGCCGAAGAGATCTACGCGCTCGCGAAAGAGATGGCCTGATGACGAAGTTCAAGGACACCGCGATAGAGCCGTTCCTTGATGCACTGGCGAGCAGCAAAGCGACGCCGGGCGGCGGCAGTGCCGCCGCCATCATCGGCGCCATGGGCGCAGCCTTGGTGAGCATGGTGTGCAATCTAACCATTGGCAAAAAGAAATACGCCGATGTCGAAGGCGAGATGAAAGAGGTGCTGCACAAGGCCGAGGCACTCCGCCACAAGTTGACCGGCATGATCGAGGACGACGTGAAGGCCTTCGACCAGGTTATGGCAGCCTACGGAATGCCGAGGGAGACCGACGCCGAGAAGGCCGCGCGCGACAAGTCGATCCAGGCCGCGCTCAAGCAGGCGACCGAGGTTCCGCTCCGTTGCTGCCGCGCCGCGCGCGAGGTGATCGATCTCGCCGCCATCGCTTCGGACAAAGGCAATCTCAACGTGATCTCTGATGCTGGCGTCGGCGTGCTCGCTGCTTATGCTGCACTGCGAAGCGCCGCCTTGAATGTTTTCACCAATGCTAAAATTATTACCGACAAAGCTTTTGCCGAGGCTAAGGTGAAAGAGCTGGAGAAGCTTCTCGCCGGAGCCGAAGCAGCGACCGAAAAGGCCTACGCCGTCGTCAAGGGCAAGCTGAGTTAGCGCTTACCCCAAGTGACCAAGGGCCACGCGTAAAGGGAGGAGAGAAGTGGACGTCCACGAGTATCAAGCCAAGGAATTGCTGTCGAGCTTCGGCGTGCCGGTGCCAAAAGGCGCGGTGGCCTTCAGCCCCGATCAAGCGGTCTACGCTGCGACCGAGCTTGGCGGCTGGAACTGGGCGGTGAAGGCCCAGATCCATGCGGGCGCGCGCGGCAAGGCTGGCGGCATCAAGCTGTGCAAGACCTATCACGAGGTGCGCGACGCAGCGGCCAGCCTGCTTGGAAAGCGGCTCGTGACCATCCAGACCGGGCCAGAAGGGAAACCGGTGCAGCGGGTCTATATCGAGGTGGCCGAGCCATTCGACCGCGAGCTTTATCTCGGCTACGTGCTCGACCGTAAGGCCGAGCGCATCCGCGTCATCGCCTCGCAGCGGGGCGGCATGGAGATCGAGGAGATCGCCAAGACCGAGCCCGAAGCCATCCTCCAGGTCGTGGTCGAGCCTGCCGTGGGCTTGCAGGCGTTCCAGGCGCGTGAGCTGGCCTTCCAGCTCGGGCTTAGCATCAAGCAGGCGCAGAGCGCCGTCTCGACCATCATGAACGCCTATCGCGCCTTCCGCGATTGCGACGCCATCATGCTCGAGATCAATCCTCTGGTGGTCGCCAAGGACGACCGCGTGCTCGCGCTCGACGCTAAGATGTCGTTCGACGACAACGCGCTATTCCGCCGCCACAACGTGGCCGACATGCACGACCCCTCGCAGCAGGACCCGCGCGAGGCTCAGGCCGCCGAGCACAATCTCAACTATATCGGGCTCGAAGGAGAGATCGGCTGCATCGTCAATGGCGCTGGGCTCGCCATGGCGACTATGGACATGATCAAGCATGCCGGAGGCACGCCCGCGAACTTCCTCGATGTGGGCGGCGGCGCTTCACCTGAGCGTATCGCCACCGCGCTCAAGCTGGTGTTGTCCGACTCGAAGGTCAGGGCAGTGCTGGTCAATATCTTCGCCGGCATCAATCGCTGCGATTGGGTGGCCAAAGGCGTGGTGCAAGCCTGCACCACGGTCGACGTGAAGGTGCCGCTGGTCGTGCGGCTTGCCGGCACCAATGTTGAGGAAGGACGAAAAATTCTAGCGGAGAGCGGGCTCAAGCTGATCACCGCCGAGACCTTGGCCGAAGCGGCGGAGAAGGCCGTCGCGGCGTGCCAAGGCCGGCTCGCGGCTTGAAGCCTGCCATCGGGAAGGAAACATCATGAGCATCTTGATCGATGAAACCACGCCGGTCCTCGTCCAGGGCATGACCGGCGACAAGGGCACCTTCCACACCAAGGAAATGGTGGCCTACGGCACCAATGTGGTCGGCGGGGTGACGCCCGGAAAAGGCGGCGGCACTCATCTCGGCCTACCGCTGTTCAACACTATGAAGGAAGCGGTGAAGCAGACCGGCGCCACCACCTCTATCACCTTCGTCGCGCCGGCTTTCTGCGCCGATGCCATCATGGAGGCTGCCGACGCCGGCATCAGGCTGATCTGCTCGATCACCGACGGCATCCCGGCGCAAGACATGATGCGGGTGAAGCGCTACCTCATGCGCTATCCCAAGGACCGTCGCCCGATGATGGTTGGGCCGAACTGCGCCGGTATCATCAGCCCCGGCAAGGCCATGCTCGGCATCATGCCTGGCCACATCTATTTGCAGGGCAATGTCGGCGTGATCTCGCGCTCCGGCACGCTCGGCTACGAGGCCGCCTCGCAGATGAAGGCGCACGGCATCGGCATCTCGACCTCGGTCGGCATTGGGGGCGACCCCATCAACGGCTCGTCCTTCCTCGATCATCTCGCATTGTTCGAGGAGGACCCTGAGACCGACGCGGTGCTGATGATCGGCGAGATCGGCGGTCCGCAAGAGGCCGAAGCATCGGCCTGGATCAAGGACAACATGTCGAAGCCGGTGGTCGGGTTCGTCGCTGGGCTCACGGCGCCGAAGGGCCGCCGCATGGGGCACGCAGGTGCGATCATCTCCGCGGCAGGCGACAGCGCCGCCGAGAAGGCCGAGATCATGCGCTCCTGCGGGCTCACAGTTGCGCCTAATCCGAGCGAGTTCGGCGCCACCATGGCCGGCGTGCTCGCCTCTAAGCAGGAGCGCCGGGCCATCGCCTGATCGCGTCCGGGTGCTGCCAGCTATCCTTAAGCCCGTTATGTCCGGGCGGAGGCCCGGCCATCCACGCCTTTGAGTGTTGACGGAAGTTCGTGGATGCCCGGCACTTGGGCTGGGCATGACGGTTTGATCTAGATGGATTGCGTTATAAGGGACATTGCTACCTTGGTGCCGAGCCGTTCGGCCCAAGTGCCGGGTCAAGCCGATCGTCACGGGCGGGAGTGCGTAAGTCCGTCATGAACGAGGAGTTAAAACTGCCGCGCCTTGCGACCGAGCCTCCGCAAGCGCTGATCAGCGGCACATCGGCCGAGGAAGCCGCCAATATCTTGTTCGAGCTGTTGCTCGAAGTGGTGCGGCAGCACCAGCCTGAGATCGAGCCGGTGCTGAAGGGCGGCGCCGACATCTATGGCTTCACGCCGGAGCTGATGGCCCGCGCGCTGCAAGCGCAAGGCATCTGGTTCCAGCTTATTGCCATTGCCGAACAGAACGCCGCCATGCGCAGGCGCAGGCGGACCGAGCGGGCGCGCGGGCGCGAGGCTTTGCGAGGGACCTTCGCCAATGTCATCGCGGAAGCGGCAGAGGACGGCGTGCCGGCGCGTCAGATCGAAGGGCTTCTGTCCAATTTGCGCATCAGGCCGGTGATTACCGCGCACCCGACCGAGTCGAAGCGCGTCACTGTGCTCGAGAAATATCGCCGCATCTATCTGTTGCTGCGCGATCTCGAATTGCCGCGCTGGACCGAGCTCGAGCGCACCCGGCTTCTCGCCGATCTCAAGGACCAGATCGAGCTTGTGTGGATGACCGGCGAGCTACATCTCGAAAAGCCCACGGTGCAGCACGAGGTGTCGCGCGGGCTTCACTTCTTCGACGAGACGCTGTTTACGCAGGCTCCGGAGATCCTCGCCCATCTCGACGATGCGCTGGCGCAACATTACCCGGGCAGGCACTTCGAGGTTCCACCCTTCTTCCAGTTCGGCTCGTGGATTGGCGGCGACCGCGACGGCAATCCATGCGTCACCACGCGCGTCACCGCCTGGACGCTGCGGCAGAACGCGCTCGCTTCGCTCCGCTATTACCGCGACCGCCTCGTGGCGCTCGCCAAGGCTCTGTCTATCACCGAGCGCGCGCTGCCCGTGCCGCAAAGCTTCCGCGACGAGCTGCGCCGCGAGCTTGAATCGACCGGCGAGGCTGAGGCGATCGCCGCCCGCAATCCAGGTGAGCCTTATCGCCAGTTCCTGACCGTAGTGTTGCGCAAGCTCGAAGCATCGATCGCCCGCGTCGAGGGCCAGGATATCGGCGGGCCAGGCGCCGCTTACGACAATGCCGACGGGCTGATCTTGCATTTGCGCATGATCGAGGCGGCGCTCGAGGCCGTGGGAAGCAGGTCGATCGCGGCAAATCTCGTCCGCCCGGTGCGCCGCGCCGTCGAGATCTTCCGCTTCTCGACCGTCCGGCTCGATCTCCGCGAGAACACCACGCGCACCACCGCCGCGCTCCAGGCGCTGTGGTGGGCGACCGCCGGCCACGGCGATGCCAACCCGCCTGAGCTCGGCAGCCGCGAATGGCGCGTATGGCTGTTGCGCGAGCTTGCGCGTCCGCTCAGCGGCCCGCGCCTCATTCCCGAGCTTCCCGCCGAGGCCGCAGACCTGATCGCCATGTTCAGGCAGGCCGGCGAAGTGCGGCGCGGGCTCGACCGCGACGCCTTCGGCTCCTTCATTCTCTCCATGACGCGCTCGGTCGACGACATCCTCGGCGCTTATCTGCTCGCCAAGGAGGGCGGCGCCTTCCTCGACGCGACCGGCACCGAGATTTGCGCCATGCCGATCGTGCCGCTGTTCGAGACCATCGCCGATCTCAGGGCGGCCCCCGCCATCATGCGCGAGGCGCTCTCCATCCCCATCATCCGTCGCTCCACGCATTGGCAGAACGATGTGCAGGAGGTGATGATCGGCTATTCAGACTCCAACAAAGACGGCGGCTTCGTCGCCTCCAACTGGGAGCTCGCCAAGGCGCAGTCGCAGCTCACCAAGGTCGGCACCGAGGCCGGCACGGCAATCGCCTTCTTCCACGGCCGTGGCGGCTCGGTGTCGCGCGGCGGAGCGCCAACCGGGCGCGCCATCGCCGCCCAGCCTGCCGGCTCGATCCGCGGGCGTTTCCGCGTCACCGAGCAGGGCGAGGTGGTGTCCTACAAATATGCCAACAAGGGCACTGCGCTCTATCAGATGGAGCTGCTCGCAGCCTCAGTGTTCGAGCACGCGCTGAAGTCCGAGCGCGAGGAGGCGTTGAGGCCGAAGCGGGAGTTCGACGATGCGCTCGAAGCTTTGTCTGGCGCCAGCCGTGCCGCCTACTCTGGGCTCATCTGCCATCCGGATCTCGTCAGCTATTTCCAGGCTGCGAGTCCACTCGAAGAGATCGCGATGCTCAATATCGGCTCGCGTCCGGCCCGCCGCTTCGGCGCGAAATCGTTGAGCGACCTCCGCGCTATCCCCTGGGTATTCGCCTGGGCGCAGAACCGCCACGTCATCACCGGCTGGTACGGCGTCGGCACCGCGATCGCGAGCCTGCTCGAGGTGCGGGGCGACGAGGGGCTCGCTCTGCTCCGCCGCATGTTCAACGAGTCGCGCCTGTTCCGCCTCATCGTCGACGAGGTGGAGAAGACATTGCTGCTCGTCGATCTCGACGTCGCCCGCGACTATGCGAGCCTCGTCGCGGAAGAGGGCGTGCGCAACAACATCCTCGGGCGCATCGAGGCCGAACTCAAGCTCACGCGCGAGATGGTGTTGAAAGTGAGTCAGGGCAAAGAGCTCGCCGAGCGCTTCCCCGAATATCGCCGCTCGCTGCTGTCCCGCCTTCCCACCGTCAACGAGGTCAACCGCGAGCAGGTCGAGCTGCTCCGCCGCTTCAGAGGCGCGCGAAACGAGGCCGAGCGGGAAGCCTATAAATCCGCAGTTCTGCTATCCATCAACACGGTCGCCGCAGGTCTCGGCGCCACAGGTTAAGCAAGGAGGGAAAGTATGAGTTTCACCCTGATCCAACAGGCGACCCCGCGTCTCCATCGTTCAGAGCTTGCCGTGCCGGGGTCGAACCCCTCTTTGTTCGAGAAGGCTGCCAAAGGAGGCGCCGACATCATCTTCCTCGATCTCGAGGACGCCGTCGCGCCCGATGACAAGGAGCAGGCGCGCAAGAACATCGTCCAGGGCCTCAACGACATCGATTGGGGCGCCAAGACCATGATGATCCGCATCAACGGCCTCGACACCCATTACTGCTATCGCGACGTGGTCGACGTGGTTGAGGCCTGCCCGCGGCTCGACATGATCCTCATCCCCAAGACCGGCGTGCCGCAGGACGTCTACGCCATCGACATGCTGGTGACGCAGATCGAGCAGGCGAAGAAGCGCGAGAAGAAGATCGGCTTCGAGTGCCTAATCGAGACCGCGCTCGGCATGGCCAATGTCGAGGCCATCGCGCAAGGCTCGAAGCGGCTCGAGGCGCTCTCCTTCGGCGTCGCCGACTATGCGGCCTCTACCCGCGCGCGCACCGTCGGCATCGGCGGCCCGCATCCGGACTATGGCGTGCTCACCGACAAGGACGCCGATGGGCACCGCCATTATTACTGGAACGATCCCTGGCACTACGCGCTGTCGCGCATGATGGTGGCCTGCCGTGCCTATGGCCTCAGGCCGATCGACGGGCCGTTCGGCGATTTCTCCGACCCCGACGGCTATACCGCCGCGGCGAAGCGAGCAGCGGTGCTCGGCTTTGAGGGTAAATGGGCGATCCATCCCTCACAGGTCGAGCTTGCCAACAAGGTGTTCACGCCGTCCGACGCCGAGGTCACCAAGGCGAAGCGCATCGTCGAGGCCATGCAGCAGGCGGCGCGGGAAGGGAAGGGCGCGGTGTCGCTCGACGGTCGATTGATCGACATCGCCTCGATCCGCCAGGCGGAGGCGCTGCTCAATAAGGCGCGCGCCATGGGCATGGCCTAACTTCTTCAGCTCACGACAGGCCGCATTGGCATGCTCGGATTATTTCGGGTATGTTTTCGCCCGTCCGGTTTATCCCAGGGGAGGGAATACGCCCATGACATCAACTTGGTCACGTGTGTCCGCGAGAGTTTGGGCTTTCTTTTCTATGATCGGGGTCCTGTTAGCCTCCCTGACACATAAGAGGCGATCGAACCGACATTCAGCGCCTCCCTTTTAGCGCTCGCGCTTCATAGTCCGCTCGCAAACAGCAGAAATACCTTGCAAGGACAGTCCGCTCACTGGAAACGGCCATGGCCAATAAAAATGACTTCACACCGGAAGAGTGGGCCAAGGTGCTAGAGAGCATCATGGTTGCCGGCATTGCCGTATCGGCGGCCGATCCAAGCGGTTTGTGGGGCACTCTCAAGGAAGCCGCTGCAAGCAGCTCGGCGCTCGCTGCTGCGAAGCGCGATCCCAAATCCAACGAGCTCATCAAGGCGGCAATTGCCGATTTTGAGACATCCGAGGGAAGGTCGAATATTCAGAACGCAATGCGCAAACGCTTTGCGCAAGCCGAGCCAACAGAATGCGTACGGCGCTCGTTGGCCAGCCTGCGGGAGGTTTCCGCGATCGTCGACGCCAAGGCCCCGAACGAGGCGGCGGCATTCAAAGCCTGGCTACGCGATATCAGCCAGAAAGTTGCAGAGGCTGCCGTGGAGGGTTCCTTCCTCGGCTTCGGCGGCGTCCGCGTAAGCGATACCGAGACGGCGACGCTCCGCGACATTTCCAAGGCGCTCGGCACGGCATCCTAATCGCGGTAAGGGCCGAGCCTTTTCGCCGAGATGAGCCAAGTCCGCTTAGGCCGGACAACCGATCCGCACCGCCATTACCGCACACGCCCGGCCATGACGAAAGAACGAGGAGAGACAAGAATGACCATCACCGGCGGATGCCGCTGCGGGGCAGTGCGCTATTCGATCGAGGCCGAGCCGCTGTTCGCGCGCCATTGCTGGTGCCGCGACTGCCAATATATCGGCGCTGGCTCCGGCACGGTGAACGTGTTCTTCGCGAGCGATAAGGTGACCATCGAAGGCGCGCTCACCGACCACACGAGCCACGCCGACAGCGGCACGCTGATGCACCGAACATTCTGCGCGATATGCGGGACGCCAATGTTCACGCAAGCCGACACGCGCAAGCACTATATCGGCGTGCGCGCCGGCACGCTCGACGAGCCGGACCTCGGCAAGCCGCAAGTCACCATCTGGATTTCTAGCGCGCCGAGCTGGGCCTGCTTCGATCCCGACCTGCCGCGCGAGGAGAAGGGCGGCCCTCCACCATCGGTGGGGAAACAATAAGACAACTGCCTTAGTACATTTCACTCATCATGTGGGGCTTGACCCGGCCATTCATGCCTTTACGATTTCGGCATAAGGCAGTGGCGCGGGAATGCGCCGTCTCGCTCGATGACAATCCCGCGCTATTCGGCATGGTAAGGTGAAACGTGGAGTTCTGGACGTGCTTCGGAAAGGTCTGGTCCACGGATTTTCCCAGTCCGACTGGGACGCTGCCAAGGAGGAGGCGCGCTCAGTGATGATCGATGTCGCTAGGGTTCGGGGGTATGATCCCTTATTCCGATCTCGTGAAGCGAATTCACCGCGTACGATTGGACGCTTACGATCCACGTCTGTTTCACATGCTCGGCGAAATTTCGTCCGAGGAAAATGGCGCCGGACGCGGAATGCTTACCGTCGTGGTGGTTCACAAGGTAGGCGACATGGAGCCCGGCCCGGGCTTCTTTGAGTTGGCCAAGCAGCTAGGTCGTGACACTACGGATCCGAAGAAATGTTGGATCGACGAGTTGCGCCGGGTGCATGGAATCTGGTCGCGAAAGTCTGCGTCGTAGCCACGGCGGCTGGATTCGATCGCGACGTGTGGCACCCGAGTCCCTAGCGCTGGAAGCTCAGGCTGGTGGCGAGGTGGTAGATACCGGACTTGGCGTCGCGCTGGAGCACGTTAATGGTGTGGCCCTTGCCGGTGAGCTTGATGCTCATGCGGCCGGAGAACTTGTCGCCGGCGATCACGGCGTGAACGAGATTACCCTTGGCCGTCCCGCTCACGCTGCCGCTCGCGGCGTACACGCTCTCGTTCCATGAGCCTTTGATCTTGCCGTCCTTGTCGGTGACTTTCAGCGTGGTGTTGACCTCGTAGTCGTTGCCCTTGCAATTGAGCGTCTGGGTCACGTTGCCGCCAGCCACCTTGTATTGCACCGAGCAGCTCACCTTCTTGGTAGTGCCGTCGTTCAAGATGACGCTGCCGCCGCCTTTCCAATTGCCCTTGAGCTTGTCGAACGGGTCGCCCGAAGCCGCGGGGCTTGCTGCCTGCCCGAGTGATGCGAACGACCCGCCAAGAGCGAGACAAACAAGGATGACGGCGCAAGAGGCGGGCCGCAGCAGCTTAAATCCCATGAGCATTCCCTCTGATCGATTTGTCGAAAATCCGCTTGGCCGCTTAGCATGTCGGCCTCGCGTTTGCGCGGCCCCATAGAGGGTGCGATTGCGGTCTAAAAAAGTCAGCCTTTGGGTGTCATGCCCGCGAAAAGCGGGCATCCAGTAATCCCCGCGGTAATAGTAGCGAGAGGGCGGTGGTTACTGGATTGCCCGGTCAAGCCGGGCAATGACGAAGAACGGGGAGCACCCGAAGGAACGGGAAGACGCGAGGTCGTTTTGCCAAGCGGAGAGCGCTGCCGGAACGGGGTCCGAGTATGAAGCGCGTCCTGCTCTCGCTGCTGGTGATCGGAGGGGTCTTCTACCCCTACCTATATTTTGCGGGAAACGGGGCCGATCCGCCTGCTGATGAGTCGAAGCTCGCAGCCCAAAACGCGAGCTCCGCGCAGGCCACCTCTCCCGATATGGCCGCAGTAGAGGAGGCTAAGGCCGCCGAGAAGCCGGACGACGCGACCACCATGGCTCCAGCCGTCCCGAACTCGCGGCACGCCGTAAGCGTAGAACAAGCTCAATCGCCAGCGCCTTCGGAGACCCAGTCGCCAGCACCTGCTCAAGCTCAACCGCAGGCGGCGGCGGAAGCTCCATCTCAGGCGCCAGCTCCGCAATCTTCGCCCCCAAAGCTCGAAGGAGGAGCGCCAGCCTCGATGCAGAGCGCGGAAGCGGCGCCTGATGCGAAGCCAACTGAGCCTGAGTTCGTGAAGGTCACTGCGCCGGCGAGCGTTCGCAAGGGGCCGTCGGCATCGAGCGCGATCATCGGCATTGCCCACACTAGCGCGGAGGCTCAGGTCGTCTCGCGTGAGGGAGATTGGGTGCAGATCATCGACCCAGACTCGAAGAAGACCGGATGGATCCAACAGAGCTTCCTCGCGCCGCAGACCGCGCCTTCGTCACGGCCAGCTTCCCAACAAGAGATCGACGCAGCACTCGCCCCGCCTGCCGAGGACACCACCGCTTCGGCAGATAACGAGCCTTGCGCCAAGTCAAGGTCGCATAAGCATGGCTCGAACCACAGGCACCGCCGGAGGGCGTTCGCCTGGGGATTCATCTTCAGACACGCTTGGTAGATGCGAGTGCGGTGAGGCGGATCACTTGTGGCGCTGCTGGTGCTCGTGCTCTTTGCGCGTCTCGGCGGCCTTCCGCGCCGACGCCTCGCGGTCTTCCTTGGTGCGGCCGGTGCTCGGTCGCTTGCCAAGCTCTTTCCAGCTCGTCTCGGTCATGTCGACGCCGTAGTGCTTGGCGGCCTTCTTGATGTTGGCGAAGGCGAGCTCGCGATCCTGGTCGGAGACGCCGATCGTCTGGTCGAAGCGGGCGATCGCGTTCCTGACATGGCTTGCGTCGGTCATCGGCTCCTTGCGCTGCTTGGGGAAGGCGAACACGCTGTCGGGCAAGTCGCTCCGCTCGGTTAGCTCGCCGTGCTTCTCGTGGGGTTTCCAGGTGGCTTCCATGGCTCTTTCTCCATTCAAATGGAGTGCCCCGCGCGAAGATCGAACGGCCCGGGCGGGAGCCAGTTCCCGCTAAATTCCGTGGCAGAATGACGCTTAAGTCCCGGCTGGCTCTTTGGCGAACAGGGGCAGCATCTGATCTCGCATCAGGTGTACCGCCTCGGCGATGGTGCGGACATTGGAGCGCGGCTCAAGACAGTCGATGCCGCTCTTGAGAATGGCTCGCACATCTTCGCAGGTCAGGATTTTCCGCTCGACCAGGCGCTCCAGCAGCGCGAGCACCGTCACGCCATTCGCCACTGCAATGCCTTGCGCGCTGCAACCTAGGAAATTCATCATGGCTTGTTTCTCCAGTTTTTTTGCTATCTCAAGGGGAGATAGGTTTCCTTCCAAATTCTAATTTTATAACGATTCTGCAGCGGTTTTGGGATGCGTTCCCACCGTGTTCATGTTCGGAACCGTCGTCGGGCTCCTCGGCTTAACGTCATGGCTAGGCCGGGCACCGAGGAGCACATGATGAGAACCGTTTATCTATTGCTTGGCGCATCAGCCATGCTTGCCTGGCTCGCGCTGCCCGCCGAGGCGGCCAAGACCTATCAATATAGCGAACAGGTCCAGCGTGCCTGCGCCAACGACTACCACGCCCATTGCGGCGAGTATGGAATCGAGACTTCGGCGCTCAGACTCTGCATGAATAAAGCCGGCCAACAGCTATCGCATGGCTGCGTCAATGCGCTCGTCGCCGACGGTCAGGTCTCCCGCGCTGAGGTCGAGCGGCGCAAGCGCACGGGCCGCTGATAGGGGCGAAACCCATCCGGCGCTGAGGCGTTACCACTTCATAGGGGCGCTACCGGGAAAGTACTGAAGATATGCGCCCAACCTCGCCGCCACGGCGCCGCCGTGCTCTCATCGTCGAGGACGAGATCCTTATTGCGCTCGACCTCGAAGACGCCATGTCAGACCTCGGTTTCGAAGTGTGCCCGCTTGCCTCTAGCGACCGCGGCGCACGCACGCTCGCCATGCGCGACCAGCCCGACATAGCCTTGGTCGACGTCTGCCTCGAAGGCGGGCGTGAAGGCATCGAGACGGCGCGCTGGTTGCGCGATGTGTGTGGCGCGTCGGTCGTGTTCGTCACCGCCTGCAACGACGAGCCCACGGTCGAGCGTATCCATGAGCGCGTGCCGGGAGCGCCTGTGCTGGCAAAGCCGGTCTATCGCGATGAGCTCGCAAGCGCCGTCGCCAGTGCAGCCATGTTGGCTTCGCTCGAATCTGCGCCCGGCGCGAGCGCGGGACGTTCCGGACACTGATTCATCAGCGCCGCTGTTGCGCGCAAGCAACCAACGATTTCTTTTTGCCGCGAGCGCGAGTCGGGGAGGAACGCTTCGCGCGATTTGGGTTTAAGCTCGGCGACGTTAGACCGGGGATGCGGGGGGACTTTCAATGAAGAACACCGGCTTTGGATTGCCGATCGCTTTCGCCGTCGTCATTTGCTTTGGCGGGGCGGCTCTTGCCGAGACGCCGTACAGCAAGGCGGTGCAAAAGGCTTGCGCCGCCGATTACCGCGCCCATTGCGGCGAATATGGGCTCGAAACCGCGGCGCTCAGAACCTGCATGGACAAGAACGGCCAGAGCCTATCCAAGACTTGCGTGCAGGCGCTAGTCGCCGACGGCCAGGTGAGCCAGGCAGAGGTGGACCGGCGCAAAAAATCTGGCCGCTGAGGTCTGACATTCATCCGCGAGCATGTCGAGCGTGTTAGGTTCGGCCTGACTAAGTTCGGCTGGAACCAAATTTGAGGCTGCAAGTCTCCTTCTCTAGGTGGGCGCCTAGAAGGTTTTGCTCGCGATGCTTATCGTCGGATCGGCGGCAGCGCTAACCGCCATTGCCGTCTTCATCGGCTGGGTGTTTATTCAGCGCTTACGCGCCCGCTGGCGCCTGCGACAGGCAGAGAAGCGGGCGGCAAGCCGCGAACGGCAGGAGAACGTCGAGCATCTTTCTGCCGAGTGATGGGCCGGTGGCCCGGATTTTGCACTGCTGTTCGCCGCAAAATGGCCGCGGCCAGTTGGTTTGGTTGTAGCGCACTCACGCGCTCGTACCGCCAGCATGGTTGGACGCGAGGCGAATCACGTTCAATATGCCTGGCTCGAAGGGAGGCCCCTTTATGAGTACCCCACCGAAATCGCCGGGCGGCAAGCCGCAAGGCACCACGTCGCACGGCGCGACACCGCGAAAATCGGGCAACCACAAGGCGCCGAAGACGGTTGCCGCCGAGCAGACCGGTTCCGCCAAGCGCGAAGAGGTTGCTCACACGGCGAAAGCTCCCGCTGAGGAGACCGCTCCGAGGGCGAAAACGCCTGCGGCAGGCCTAGCGAAGAAGGCGAAAGTTCAAGCGCCGGAGGTCAGTCAAACGGTCAAAGCTTCCGAGCTGGAGGCTGCTAAGAAGGCAAAGGCTGCCGCAGCCGAGGCTGCCCAAAAGCCAAAGGCTCCCCCAGCGAAGGTTGCCAAGAAGGCGGAAGCGCCGGCGGTTGAGCCCGAAAAGAAGACCAAGGCTCCAGCGTCTGCGTCGGGCAAAAAGACCGTGGCAAGCGCTGCCGTGCCTGAGCTTTCCGGAGACACCGTCAAGAGCGCAATGGACACGATTGAGCAGTCGTGGAAGGCGGCTGGTCTCGGAACCGTCGCCGTCAACCGCAAGATTCTCGATTTTGCGCAGCAGAACGTGTCATCGGGACTTCATCTCGCCCGCAGCCTCGCTGGCGCAAAAAATCCTGTCGAGATGGCGCGGCTGCACGTCACGTTCTGGGACGAGCAGATCAAGGCTTTGGCAAGCCAGGCCGAGCAGCTCCGCGCGTTGTCGGCCGAGGTTGTCAGCAAGGCCTCGGAGCCGCTCCGCGAGCACATGTGCAAGAGCCTGTCCGGTTCCGACTGATAAGCGTCCCCTCATATTGCTGATTGGGTCGCTACCCTGCGGCGACAGGATGCAGGCTTAAGCCTTGGGAACCGGTCCCGCCCTTCACAGATTGGGGGTGGGTAGGCGGCAAGTCCGAAGGAGTGCCCCATGGCTAAGCTCGACGCTTGGAAATCCGGCACGTTCAAGATCGGCGGCGATACCGAAATTCATCGTCTCGGCTTCGGCGCCATGCGCATCACTGGCAAAGGCATATGGGGGGCGCCGGACGACAGGCCGGAGGCGCTCAGGACGCTGAAGCGCGTGCCTGAGCTCGGCATCGACTTCATCGACACCGCCGACTCCTACGGCCCGGATGTGTCGGAAGAGCTGATCCGCGAGGCGCTCTATCCCTATGACCGCATTCTGATCGCGACCAAGGCAGGCTTTAGGCGTCCAGGCCCTGGCGTGTGGGAGACGGACGGCGATCCAAAATATTTGCGCCAGCAGGCGATCAGGAGCTGCCGCAAGCTTGGCGTCGAGCAGATAGGGCTTTGGCAGTTGCATCGCATAGACCAAAAGGTCCCCCGCGAGGCGCAGTTCGCCGCGGTCAAGGCTCTGCTCGATGACGGCATCAT
>DASSLP010000082.1:0-21643 GCA_035689365.1 Methyloceanibacter sp. | reverse complement strand
CTCGCACGCCTTTCGGTAATCACCAACAAGTGAGCCTCCTGTGTGAGTTTGTCCTGTTCTTGCCCCCAGGGCATCACGGGCCGCCATTCGATATAGCGAAGGTTACCCCAAACGCTTCGAGGCTTCACGCTCGTGTTTACTCGTCAATCACTCAGAGCCTTCGAGTTCACCAACCGCAAGCGGCCAGGGTGAGACTCCTGCGCTCATTTCATCCACACCCGCACTAGACCGTCGCCTTTTCACGCTCGACCACAAGCATGGTCCGGTATCCATCATGCTTGACTTCGTGAATCCAATCAGCGCCTTCGGGTGGCTGGTCAGTCAAGCTGGGAAGCTGGGGTGGGATAAAGCCAAGGCGGGACATTCCTGCTATCTAGCAGGACACCGCCGAAAATTGCGAGTCAGGCTGGAGCTGTGGGCCGAAGAGCTTCACGACCAAGGCCAAGCCAGCGCCGGAGGGCGCATTAACTGGCTTGGTCTCCTACATGCCAGCCAAAGTCCACGCTTCAGAAAGCTGAATTGAAAAGCACGTATGAGTCGATACCTACTTCCCCGATTTAAGACTCCCTCTGTTTGGGGCTGAGAAACCAGGATTGATACCATTGTCCCAAGAAGCGACGATAGATATGCCAAGTTTTTGACATTCGACCGCAATTTCCGCGTTTGAATTTCCAGTCGTTCCCATGCCGGTTGGGGAGAAGCGACCAGCCGATAAAGTTCCGATGAAAGCCTGCTCGGAGGTTCGATAAGCCTTGTTGCTAGAATCCATCCAGCCGCAAACGTATAAGTCGCCGTTGCTGTTTTTCGCAGCTTTCAGGTAGTGGAAACCAGGTTTGCTCAAATCTTTTGTGGCAGTTAAAACGCCGCGCTCCACCGTCGTTGTTTCATTTTCGGACAGGACGTAGGGTGGCGGGGACGCGGACCACAGTGTGCTGCAGCCGAACAACAAAAACACAAAGCAGGGTATCGCGAGCCAATGGCTCGCCCCGGTATCAAACAATATGGGCGTCAGCCGAAGCCGACGCGATTTGTGCATAAATTCCTCTTTGTATCCGCCCTTGGGCATAATTGCCCAAAGCTCAAACATGGGCCATGCGGCATAGTGGAAGGCGTCCCGCTGCAAACAGTGTAATCAGCCTTTGGTCGAAATCGACCTTGGCGTGGGCGTCTAACAGGTTGCCCTAAGTGCAACCGCTGGCAGGCTTCCACTGGCGAATGGTGCCGACTCGCGGCTGACGACATCGTGGCTTTACGGGCGCTCAAGCCCAAGGCAGTACCCAGCGGTTCCGGGTGAGTCGCATGTGTTACCTCTCCTTAACCGCCCTTCTGTCAGAGTCACGGCTTTCAGAAGAAGGGTGGGAGAGATGAGCGGAAACGGAGCGACCTCAGGCTATCGTGTTGCTATGGTGAGCGGGGCGCTTGAAGTTTCAGCTCGACTCGCGACCGCCGAGGAATTGAACCTCCTCGTAAGAGTCCTGGAAGCGAACAAAATACTTTGGACCAATTCGGTCACAGGCAAACCGAACCTGCTTAGCCGGAAGTTCAAAATCGACTTCCCTGATGAGCTTGCCCTCGCAGATGGCACAGCGGCAAAGAGGGCCTAACTTTAGTCTGCCTTAGCCTTAGCTGGGGAAGCCAATGATATAGCCCTTCAGCAGAAAAGACCGGCAATCACGCTTATCCAAACAATCGGCCAAAAGATATTAGGTGGCATGGCTAGGACCTTCGCATTAAGGCTGGCGTGATGAGGCTATCCGAGAATCATCGATTCAGCCGCGTCCAGGATTGCCGAATCGTCGCCACGCGGGAATAGATGCCCATAGGTATCGAGCGTCATGCTTATGTTCGCGTGACCAA
This sequence comes from Methyloceanibacter sp., assembly GCA_035689365.1. GTDB lineage: Bacteria > Pseudomonadota > Alphaproteobacteria > Rhizobiales > Methyloligellaceae > Methyloceanibacter. The sequence continues at coordinate 19,786 of DASSLP010000082.1, read as the reverse complement.
GCCGTTCTTGCACCACCTTTGCCGGAAGCTCGCAGCCGCCATCCTTCACACGGTTGATGCTCCAAGATGCATAGAAGTGCCGGAAGGAATGCAGCCCGGTATATTTTGCCTTGCCGTCTTTCGTGACAACACCGGCATGAACACAGGCACGCTTTAATCCCTTTATCAGGCTGGCAAGCCGAACGATGCCGCCCTCCGGGTTGGGAAACACCAACTCACCGCCGCCGCTTTGCAGCCTATGTTCGCGCAGCGTGTTTGCCACATACTTGCCAAAGGGAACAACGCGCTTGCCAGCGGCGGACTTCGGCACGCCAATTGTTTGTAATTTATCGGCACGTTGTCTGACGTGCAGCTCGTTCGTTTTGAGGTCAACGTCTATCCAACGCAAGCCGCGCAGCTCAGAGGCACGTAAGCCGGTGAAGGCTGCCGTGACAAGCACGGCACGATAACGTGGCCCGGCATGTTTGAGGATTTCGCCAACCTCTTGCGGCGTCGGGATATGCACCCCGGCTTGCAGCTTGCCCTTGGCGCGGCGAGACGCTTTGCCTTCGGCACCTCTTCGATTGCGACGAAGTTCGATGATGACGTTCCGAGCGATGAGTCCACGCTCTAGCGAATCACTTATGCAGCTAGACAGCGAAGTGAGAATTTTTCGCATTAATGGGGCGGACCTGTCCACGCGGAGTCTGTCTTCAAAACCCACGCACAGCTGCTACACTCAACTCCGTCAACTTCAGGTCGCCAATAAGCGGCGTGATATGCAGCCGAACATGGTTTTCGTACTGCTCTAGCGTTGCAGCTTCGAGCTTGCGACCCTCACAAGCCTGTAGCCATAGCTTCGCGGCTTCGGCCACGGTGATGCTTTCGCTTGGTGCAACGTGGGTGCCCCGCTTTAGGTCAATCTTGATTTCAGCGTGGCGAGCGTCGGCATCTTTCTTACGTTCGTATGTTTCGATGTGATTCTTGCCGTCCTTGGTGCGGTACGAGACAACCCAAGCCTCCTTTTCCTCACCCTTCGCCGTGGTCCATTTGCGCTTGCGAACAGACATGATTAAGTCCCTCCTTAAGGCAGGGTGGGAAGGTGTCCGATCCAGCCTACCCAGGCGACCTTGCTCGTCCAGCCTCCCACCTCGCCTCAAAGCGTTATAGTGCGTACCGGGCGCATCCCCTTGGCGCCGGTTGCCGTAGCCTTCGTGTGAAAGTCCCGCCGTCATGGCCGAAGTCGAAGATCGAGAAAAAAGCGCGCAGAAACCTGCCGCCAAGAGCAAGGCCGATGCCGCCCCAGCGCCTGCCTCCGAGTCTGCCGCGGCGAGCCACATTGCGCTCGCCCGCAAATACCGGCCCAAGGTTTTTGCCGAGCTGATCGGCCAGGACGCGATGGTGCGTACGCTGCGCAATGCGTTCGCCTCGGGGCGAATCGCGCAAGCCTATATGCTCACGGGCGTGCGCGGTGTCGGCAAGACCACGACCGCGCGGCTCATCGCGCGTGCGTTGAACTACGAGACGCCAAGTGTTGCCGCTCCAACCCTCGACATGGCTGAGGAGGGCGTGCATTGCCGTGCCATCCTCGAGAGCCGGCATCTCGACGTGGTGGAGATGGACGCGGCGTCCCACACCGGCATCGACGATATCCGCGAGCTGATCGACAGCGCGCACTACAAGCCGAACACCGCCCGCTACAAGGTCTACATCATCGACGAGGTGCACATGCTGTCGAAGCAGGCCTTTAACGGCCTGCTCAAGACGCTGGAAGAGCCTCCGGAGCACGTGAAGTTCATCTTCGCCACCACAGAGGTGCGTAAAGTTCCGGTGACGGTGCTCTCGCGTTGCCAACGCTTCGACTTGAGGCGCATCGAGATCGAACAGCTCACGCAACATCTCGCGCATGTCGTCGAGCAGGAGGGAGCCAAGGCGGATCCCGCCGCGCTTGCGCTGATCGCCCGCGCGAGCGAAGGCTCGGTGCGCGACGCTCTCTCGATTCTCGACCGCGCCGTCGCCTTTGGCGTGGGCCACGTCGAGGCCGAGTCGGTGCGCGGTCTCCTTGGTCTTGCCGACCGCTCGCGCATCTTCGACCTGCTCGAGACGGTGCTGTCCGGCGATGCCGGCGGTGCGCTCCGGGCGCTCTCGGAGCTCACCAGAGATGGCGCGGAGCCCGGCCAGGTCATCGCCGACCTCGCCGATGCCGTGCATGCCGTGACTCTGGTCAAGGCCGCGGGAAAGGAGAGCGCAGACCCTGCCGCGAGTGAGGTTGAGAGGGGCCGCGCCGCGAGCCTTGCCGAGCGGCTGCCCATGCCGGCGCTCGCCCGTGCCTGGCAAATGCTGCTCAAGGGTCATGAGGAGGTGCGGGAGAGCCCGGCCCCGCACGCCGCCGCCGACATGGTTCTGGTCAGGCTCGCTTACGCCGCAGACCTCCCGTCGCCGGCCGATCTTGCCCGCCGCTTGCAGGACGGTGCGGGTGCCGGCACTGCTGCTCCTGCTGGCGCAACGCCGAAGCCTTCGCGCAAGCCAGTCGCCGCCGAGACCGCAGTTCCGCCCGCCTTTGATCGCGCGGACGACCAACAGCCGGAGCCTCGCGATCCCACCCCCGAGCTCAAGAGCTTCGACGATGTGGTTGCGCTTGCCGAGGCAAAGCGCGACCTGAAGCTCAAGCACGCGTTGCTCGAACAGGTGCGGCTCGTGCATTTCAAGCCGGGCAATATCGAGGTCAACCCGCTGCCCCACGCTCCGCGCGACCTCACCCAGGAGCTGATGCGCAAGCTCAAGGCTTGGACCGGCCGCGTATGGATTGTGGCTATTAGCGACGAGAAGGGTGCCGAGCCGCTTGGCGTTCAGCGCCGCGAGAAAGAGGCGCGCGAGATCGAGGCGATCCGCGAGCATCCGGCGGTGAAAGAGGTGATGCAGCATTTCCCCGGCGCCCGCATCGCAGCGGTAAGGCCGACCCCTGAGCCGGAGCCGGAGAGCGCGGCGCCAGAGGAGCCCGACGAGCTCAAAGAGGACGGCACCACGCGATGAAGAACTTCTCGCAGATGATGAAGCAGGCGCAGGAGTTGCAGGGCCGCATGGCCGAGATCCAGGCGGAGATGGAGCGCACGCGCATCGAGGGCCGCTCCGGCGGCGGCCTGGTGGTGGTGACGCTCACCGGCAAGGGAGACATGGCCGGTGTCAAGATCGACCCGTCTCTGTTCAAGCCGGAGGAGGCCGAAATTCTCGAAGACCTCATCGTCGCCGCGCATAACGACGCCAAGAACAAGGTCGAGGAGGCGATGAAGGAGAAGATGAAGTCGCTCACCGGCGGCCTTCCGCTCCCTCCCGGCCTCAAGCTGTTTTGATGGCGAAGGTTGCAGCAGGGCCCGAGATCGAGCGGCTGATCCAGCTACTTGCGCGGCTGCCGGGGCTCGGGCCTCGCTCGGCGCGGCGTGCGGCACTCGCCCTCGTCAAGAAGAAGGAGCAGCTGCTAGGGCCGCTCGCCGCGGCGCTCGCCGAGACGCGCGATACCATCCTCACCTGCGAGACCTGCGGCAATATCGACACGCAAAGCCCCTGCACGCTCTGCCGCGATCCCGCCCGCGACCGCTCGCTGATTTGCGTGGTGGAGGAGGTGGGCGACCTCTGGGCTCTCGAGCGCGCCGGCGTGCTCAACGGTCTCTACCACGTGCTCGGCGGCACGCTCTCGCCGCTCGACGGCGTCGGTCCCGACGATCTCTCCATCGCCAAGCTCATCGAGCGCGCACGCGATCCGACCGTCAAGGAGGTGCTGCTCGCGCTGAACGCCACTGTCGAAGGGCAGTCCACCGCGCATTACCTGATGGATCAGCTCGCCGGGTGCAACGTCGCGGTGTCGCGCCTCGCGCATGGCGTGCCGATCGGCGGCGAGCTCGACTATCTCGACGAGGGCACCCTTGCCGCCGCGGTCAAAGCCCGCAAATCTATGTAGCGGCTGCCTTTTCCGATTGACCGCGCGCCGATCGGCCGCAAGAAACCAAGCCTACGCTCAGCACATTTTTCAGGTTGGCAGTCGGGGTTGCTCCAAGGAGACAAGAGATAAGAGGAGTCCTGATGCTGGGTTTGGGCGCGGCGGCGCTTGCCGCCGTCGCCCTCGTTCCCGCCTCCGCTTCGGCAGGTCATGGCCATTGGGGCGGTGGATGGCACGGCGGCCACGGTTGGCACGGCCACTGGCATGGCGGCGGATGGGGTTGGCGCGGCGGCCGCCACTGGCACGGGCTGGGGCGGTTGGGGCTGGGGTTGGGGCCCCGGCATCTATATCGGCCCCCGCTATGGTGGATGCTGGGCTCCAGGTTATGGCTGGGTGCCTTGCCGCAGCTGGTGGTGGTAAAGCCGTAATGAAAAGCGCGGGGCGCCTATTGCGCCCCGCTTCGTTAGCTGCGTCAGGCGGAATTCTCCGCAAGCCGCTCCTTGCGCTCGATCTCCGCGAAGTCTTCGCGCTTAATCAGCACCCATAGAAGCGCAAGGCCGGGGAGGGCCGCCGCGGCGCATAGCGCGAAGAACAAAACCCACCCCGTGGCCTCAGCCATGTAGCCGGTCACGGAAGCGAGGGTAGTGCGGCCGAACGAGGCGAGCGCGGTCAAAAGCGCAAATTGCGTCGCGGTATGCGCTGGGCTCGTGCACACCGCCGATAGATAAGCGACGAACACCACAGTGCCGATCGCGCTCGTGAAATTCTCCGTCGAGATGGCGATGGCGAGCGCCGTATGATTGACCCCGACCGAGGCGAGCCAGGAGAAGGTGAAATTCGCCACCGCCTGGAGCACGCCTGCAACCAGCAGCGCGCGGGAGAGCGGCATGGTGCGCGCGAGCAGTCCTCCTGCCACGCCGCCAACAAGCGAGGCGATCAGCCCGACGCCTTTCACGATCGCGGCATAGCTCGCCTTGTCAAAGCCGATGTCGAGAACGAACGGTCCGGTCATGACGCCGGCAAAGGTGTCAGTCAGCTTGTAGAGAATGACAAACACTAGGATCAAGAGCGCGTCGCGCTTCGAGAAGAAATCGGCGAAGGCGGCATAGGCGGCGCGGAAGAAACGCAACAGCGGATTGCCTTGCCGCTCGCCGAGCGCCTCGGCTTCCGCTTCGCGCTCCTTCTCGCGCGGCTCCTTGGCGAGCAGCGCCGCGATCAGGCCGACCACGATCAGCGCGGCCATGACGGCGTAGCCGTAGGACCATACGAGGTCCTTATCGATGCCGAGATATTCGAAATAAGCAACGAGCGCGACGGCGCCTGCTGTCGAGACCAGCATGCCGATGCGGTAGGCCGCGACGAAATAAGCCATACCCGCGGCCTGGTTCTCGGTGGGGAGATATTCCACGCGGAAGGCATCGATCACGATGTCCTGCGTGGCCGAAGCGGTCGCTACAATGACTGCGGCGAGCGCCACCATCCACGGCGATTGCAGCGGGTTTTGGAACCCGAGCAACAGGATCGCCGCCATGAGGAGGAGCTGCGAGAACACGAGCCAGCCGCGCCTGTGCCCGAGCAGGCGGCCTAGGATCGGCACCTCGAAGGCATCGACGATCGGCGCCCATAGGAACTTGATGGTGTAGGGGACACCGACGAGCGCGAAGAGGCCGATCGTGCCAAGGTCGACGCCGACATCCTTCATCCAGAGCAGCAGCGTCGAACCTGAGAGCGCGAGCGGCAGGCCCGACGAAAAACCGAGCAGCAGGATGATGAGCACGCGGGGGTCGAGGAACACGGCGGCCGCGCGCGCCCAGCGCTGGCCAAGACTCGGCTTTTGTGCTCCCTCTGCCGCCGTCATGGTTCTGCTACATAGCAGGATGGGAACCTCGATGCTCCCCTAAAAGCACGCGCCAGCAATTTGGTTGCCGTGCATAATGATCGAAGCCATTGCGGGAGGGACTCACGTGCAGGGACTGAGCCGGCGCGGCGTGATTTTGGGCGGAGCGAGCGTTGTGGCGCTTGCGGTCGCGTTTCCGCTTGGCTCTCGCGCACAAGCGAGCCTCACCGTCGATCAGTTCCGCGCCTTGTCGGCGAGATTAACAGGGGCTGGCCTATCGGATCTCGACCCGGCCGCCACTGCCAAGCTGCTCGATGGCTTCAATTCGCTCGGGCGCGGGGCTGATCCCGTGGCGCTCGCTGCGAGCGGAGCAGTGAGCGGAGCCCTGGCCGACGACATTGTCGCCGCCTGGTATTCGGGCGCGTACCAGACGGCCGCCGGGCTAGCCGACTTCAATCTGACCCATGCCCTCGTGTGGAGGGCTCTGGATTTCACCAAGCCGCCCGGTCTGTGCGGCGGCCCGACCGGCTATTGGGCCGATGCGCCTCACGCCTAAAGCGTCGTCATGGCCGACATCGAAGCTGACGTGATCATCGTCGGATCCGGCGTTTCCGGAGCGCTGTTGGCTGCGAAGCTGTCGCAAGCAGGCGTGAGGGTTGCGATCCTTGGGGCAGGTGCGCGGGTCGATCGTGCCGAGGCGACACAGCGCTTCTGGAATAGCGCAATCAGGGTACCTGAGTGTCCCTACCCGCCAAGCCCGGAAGCCGATCACCCGATCAGCAACGATCCAGATTATTGGTACCGGCAGAGCGGGCCCGACAAATTCAAGAGCACTTACCTCAAGGTCGTCGGCGGCACGACCTGGCATTGGCTGGGCACTTGCTTCGCTTCGTTCCGAACGATTTTCGCCTGGCGAGCGCCTATGGGCGCGGGACCGACTGGCCCATCGCCTACGATGAGCTTGAGCCGTTCTACAGCCAGGCCGAGGAAGAGATCTGCGTATCAGGCGACTCCAGCGAGGCTTTAGGGTCGCCACGCTCCAAAGCCTATCCGATGGCGGCCATCCCGCCGACCTTTATGGACAAGACTTACGCGCACGCGCTCGCCGGGACCGAGTTCGAGGTGCGCCCGTCGCCGCAAGCCCGTAACTCGGTCGCTCGCGGCGAAAGGCCTGCATGCTGCGGGAATGCGAGTTGCATCCCCATCTGCCCGATCCAAGCGAAATACGATGCAACCGTGCACCTGTCGTTAGCCGAGAAGAGCGGCGTCGTGCTTCATGCCCAAACAACTGCAACGATCGTCGAGGTGGGCCCAGACAGACGCATCTCAGCGATCCGCTTCAAGCGCTGGGATCGGAGTGAAGGCGTTGCGTCAGGCAAGGTCTTTGTACTCGCTGCGCATGGCATCGAGATTCCGCGGCTCCTGCTGAGCTCGCGCAGTGAAGCCACGCCGAACGGAGTCGCGAACAGCTGCGACCAGGTCGGCCGCAATCTCATGGACCATCCGGTGCAATTGAGCTGGGCTCTCGCGCCTCAGCCGGTGTGGCCCTACCGCGGCCCACTATCGACCTCAGGCATCGAGAACCTTCGCGACGGCGAGTTCCGCAAAGACCGGCCGGCCTTCCGCATCGAACTCGGCAATGACGGCTGGTCATGGCCCAAAAGCGCGCCCACCACCACCGCGGCGGACCTTGCGCGGCTCGGTCTGCGCCATGATGTGCTCAACAGCGCACTGCGCGACCAAGCCTCATGCCACCTTCGCCTCACCCTCGCTCCTTGAGCAATTGCCCGAGCCGGATAATCGCGTGACGCTCGATCCAACGGCCGCCGACATGTACGGCGTGCCCGTGCCTCGCATCGCCTATCGCCTCGGCCCTTATATCGAGGCAGGCCTTACCGCGGCACGCGATGCCCATTCCAAAATTTTCGCGGCGATTGGCGCCACAGAGATTCAGCATCGGGACGCCGCGGAAGGCGCAGGGCACATCATGGGAACCGGACGCATGGGCAACGATCCGAAAGACTCGGTGGTCGATCGCGACCTGCGCAGTCACGATCACGGCAATCTGTTCATCCTCGGCTCTGCCGTCTTCCCAACGGGCGCGACCGCCAACCCCACGCTCGCCATTGCCGCGCTCAGCCTACGCGCGGTCGATCAGGTCAAAGCGGCATTGACGCACTGAGCGGGCCCGCGCGAACGCTCCGGCAGTTGAGCGCGTTAGGCGAGGTAGCAGAGGAGAAAGCCATGGTTGAAGTCGTTGGAGTGGACCATCTCGTCGTCAGCGTCGGCGATTTCGAGAAGTCGAAGAAGTTTTATGCCCCGCTGATGGAGTTCCTCGGCTTCGGTGTCGAGGCCGAATACGAAGGCATGATGGGCTGGGCCAACGGCAAGACGCTGTTCTGGATCGCCGCCGCGGACGAAGAGGGCAAGGAGCACAGATACCGCAAAGGCGATATCGGCTTTCACCACTATGCATTCAGGTTGCGGAACCGGAAAGACGTCGACGCACTCCAGGCCTACCTTGAGCACAACGGCGCAACCATCGTCGATCCCGCCGGCGAGTATTACGACGACTATTACGCGGTGTTCTTCCTCGATCCCGACGGCATGAAGCTCGAAGGCATGCGCTGGGGCGAGCGCCATGAGCAGGCCGCGAAGAAACGTGCCGCTAAAAAGCGTGCCGCTACCGCAGCGAGCAAGAGAACATCGTCAGCGCGCAAGAAGCGTCGGTGAATATCCTTAGCTTGACTCGCGCGCGAGCAGGTCAGGCCTGCCGCACGATGCGAGCTCCGCCGTTCCTTCGTCGCTCAAGTCCCTCGCCCCTAGTGGGCGAGAGTGGCGCTTCGGATGGGGTGACGGCTGTTCCGTTTGTCTGCTCAATCGCTGGGGTAGGCGCAGCCTCCTCGAATTCCAAGGCCTCGATCTTCCGCCCCCGTGCACCTATGCGCTCAGAAGACGTGAGGATCTTCTCGATGTCCGCGTTGGCCTGACCGAAATGGCGCTGGAGATCTAGCACGCGCTCGCGCAAGCGCCCGGTATCCTCCATGAGATGCACCACCTCGCGCTGAATGAGATGCGCCTGCTCGCGCATCTTCACGTCCTTCAGAATCGCCTGCATGGTCTGCACCGCGAGCATCAGCATGTTGGGCGAAGTGAGCACGATACGTGCTCGATACGCCCTCTGCACCAAGTCCTCGAAACTCTCATGCAGTTCGGCGTAGATCGCCTCCGAGGGCACGAACAGGATCGCTGTGTCCTGCGTCTCGCCGGGGATGAAATAGCGCTCGGCCATCGCGTCGACGTGCCGGGCAACGTCGACGCGTACACGCCGCGCCGCCTCCTTCTTCTCATCATCGCGCCGCGCGGTCCGGAATGCCTCGAAACCTTCAAGCGGGAATTTGGCGTCGATCACCACCGACGCGCTCGCATTCGGCATGTGCAAGAGGCAATCGGGCCGTTTACCGTTGGAGAGCGTCGCCTGGAATGTGTAGGCGCCGTTGGGCAGGCCGTCCTTGACGATGGTCTCCATGCGCATCTGGCCGAAGGCGCCGCGCGCCTGCTTGTTGGCGAGGATCTCCTGAAGCGAGACCATGTTGGTCGAGAGCTCGGTCAAGTTCTTCTGCGCCGTGTCGATCACCGCCAGCCGCTCGTTGAGCTTGGCGATCGAGTCGTTGGTCTTGCGCGCCGTTTCGTTGAGATCGGTGCCGACGCGGTGCGTCATGCGATCAAGCCGCTCGTTCACGGCGCGCGCAAGCTCGCCATGACGTGTGACGCTGATCTCGGCGAGCGTCTGCAGGCGGATCTTGAGCTCGGACAGCTGCGCCTCATGGGCAGAAGCCTCGTCGCGCCGCCGAGCCATATGCATTGCGAGCGTGATGGCAAGCGCGATGAGCGCAATGACGGCGAGGCCGGCCAGCGCAAGCAAGACGAGAACGGGATCGAGGATGACGCTCCCGATCCGAAGAGGCTCCATGACCATCTGGTGAAAATAGACCGATTCGGAGCCCTAGACCAAAACAGGAACATATTGACCGTATCGGCATGCAACCTTATGTCACCGGCTCAAATGGCTGTTCTTCCCATCCTCACAATTCCCGATCCTGTCCTGCGCAAGACGGCTAAGCCCATCGAGCGGGTGGATGCCGAGCTGCGCCGGCTCGTGGACGACATGCTCGCCACCATGTACGAGGCGCCCGGCATCGGGCTTGCCGCGCCGCAAGTGGGTGTGCTGCGACGGCTGATCGTCATGGACCCCGCCAAGGACGAGGCGCCGAAATCGCCCATTGTCATGGTCAATCCGGAGATTCTCGAGCGCTCTGAGGAGATGCGCGTCCACGACGAAGGCTGCCTCTCCATCCCCGACTTTACCGCTGAGATCGAGCGTCCTGCAAAGACGCGCGTGAGCTATGTCGATCCGCAAGGGAAGAAACAGGAAGCCGAGCTCGAAGGCATCTGGTCGACCCTCGTGCAGCACGAGATCGACCATCTGAACGGTGTGCTGTTCATCGATTATCTGTCGCGGCTCAAGCGTGACATGGTGGTGCGGAAGTTCACCAAACAGAAGCGAACCGAGAAGGCGCTCTAGTCGCTATGCTCCTCACCATCTCAATTGCGCTTGAAGTCGCGATCGCCGTTGCAGCAGTGCTGGCGGCTTTGAAGGGCCGGCCCTACCTCTATGGCCTCGCCTTCACCTTCGCGGTCTATGTCCTCTATGACCTCGGTCGGTTGCTCGGGTGGCATGCCGAGGGAGGCATCCTCTCCGTGCTCTTCCTCTTGGCGAGCGCAAGCGCGCTTTACGCCGTGTGGAGCCTCTACAAGGAAAAGCCGTGATTGCCAAAGCCGGCGGCAGTGACATAAGGGTTCATGCCATCCTTGCGCCTCATCTTCATGGGCACGCCCGACTTCGCCGTGCCGACGCTCCGTGCGATCCTTGATGCCGGCCATGAGGTCGCGGCGGTCTACACTCAGCCGCCGCGCGCCGCGGGCCGCGGCATGGCCTTGCGCAAGTCGCCCGTGCAGCAAGCGGCCGAACAAGCCGGGCTTAACGTGTTGACGTCCGAGCGGCTGAAAAATCCGGAGGAGCAGGCGCGCTTCGCTTCGTTCAATGCCGATGCCGCAGTGGTCGTGGCTTATGGACTGATCCTGCCAAAGGCAATTCTCGACGCCCCGCGCCATGGTGCGCTCAATCTGCACGCTTCGCTCTTGCCCCGCTGGCGCGGCGCCGCGCCCATCAACCGCGCCATTATGGCCGGCGACACCGAAACTGGCGTCGCGGTGATGCGAATTACCGAGGGACTTGATGCCGGGCCAGTCTGCCTCGAAGCACGCGCGCCCATCGGTCCCGACGAGACCGCCAGCGAGCTGCACGACGCGCTTGCAACGCGCGGCGCGAGGCTGATGGTGCAGGCGCTCGCAGCCCTCGAGCGCGGAGAGCTCGATTGCCGGCCGCAAGCAGAGGGCGGCGTCACTTATGCCGAGAAAATCGATCCGGCCGAGACTCGCATCGACTGGTCGCGGCCGGCGCGTGACGTCCACAATCTGATCCGTGGACTGTCGTCGCATCCCGGCGCCTGGTTCGAGGCCGAGCTCAACGGCAAGCGCGAACGCATCAAGGCGCTGCGCTCTACACTCACAGAAGGCAGTGGCGCGCCCGGCGCCCTTCTCGATGATAATCTCACCGTCGCCTGCGGTCAGGGCGCGGTGCGGCTCCTCGAAGTGCAGCGCGCCGGCAAGCGCCCAATGCACACGGAAGATTTCCTGCGCGGCATGAAGCTTTCGTCCGGGTCAGTCCTTTAAGTCGGCCTTCGCTTATGTCAACTCGTCCTCAGAGATTTCGATGAGATCGGCATGACCAAATCCCTTGGAATAATCGAGGAGAGAAATGACCTCGGTAACGGCGCGCATTATGAGGATTTCGGCGGGATCCGGCTGCGGCATCGAGCCATATTCGGGGAACTTCGCACCAAGCAGCTCGATAACGCGCGCGATCTCGGCCTGGTTGGTGACAGGATAAGCATGCGCAGCCATGGACAGACCCTCGATGCTCATTGGGTCCGTCGTGTCGTGGTCTATGGTGATGGAGACGCGGTTGTCGGTGGCGATGTTGGTAGCCTTCTGGCGGGCGCCCGCACAGAAAGTAGAGGATAAGACCGTCGCTGGCATAGCCAACGGTGGTCGCCTGCGGCCAGCCGTTGGGCCTCACCGTGGCGACCGTCATGATGCGGTGCTCGCCAAAAGGCGAAGGATCATCTCTTTCTCGGCACGGTTCATGGTCGGGCTCCCATCAGAGTTGTCGCTTCGAGATATGACGTATAAGCGCTCTTTGAGCGGGACCAAGCATGCCACGCTACAAGCTAACCCTCGAATATGACGGCACGCCTTTCGTGGGCTGGCAGATGCAGGAGAACGGCCCTTCGGTGCAGAGCCGCCTGATCCAAGCCGTCAAAGCCTTCTCTGGGGAGGACGTTATCCCGCGCGGGGCAGGGCGCACCGACGGAGGTGTGCATGCGCTTGGCCAGGTCGCCCATTTCGATCTAGTCAAGGACTGGGATCCCGGCAAGGTGCGCGACGCGCTGAACGCGCAGCTCAGGCCGGACCCGGTCAGCGTGTTGGCTTGCGAGCGCGCTGCCGAAGATTTCGACGCCCGCTTCTCAGCCAAAACGCGGCACTATCTCTATCGCATCGTCGATCGCCGCGCGCCGCTCGCGCTGGAGCGCAACCGCGCCTGGGGCGTGTTCCGCCCCCTCGACGCCGAGGCCATGCACGAGGCCGCGCAAACTCTGATCGGCAATCACGACTTCAGCACCTTCCGTTCGGCCGAGTGCCAGGCGAAATCCCCGGTGAAGACGCTCGACCGCCTCGAAATATCGCGTCACGGCGAGGTCATTCGCATCGAGGCCTCGGCGCGGTCTTTTCTGCATAACCAAGTGCGCTCGATGGTGGGCTCGCTCAAGCTGGTGGGCGAGGGGAGGTGGACCAAGCACGACCTCAAGCATGCCCTCGAGGCCCGCGATCGGAATGCCTGCGGGCCGGTCGCGCCTCCTTACGGTCTTTACCTTGTAAGGGTCGATTACTAAGTAAGCGCCGCCGGGGCGGCTTCGCCTTCAAGAACAACCAGTATCGCCCCCAAGCTAGTGGGAGGAATACATGCGAGCCGCCCACAATCCTAGGCGTTATCCTGGGCTTAGCTGCCCTGTCATCTCCGGCACTTGCCGAATCTCCGAAATATTGGGCTGATTGCGCGTCAAACGAGCCGGACCGCAGCATCCCCGCCTGCACCAGGATCATCGCCCGGGCCAAGGACACCAGGGCCAATCTCGCCATCGCCTTTCCAACCGCGGCAACGACTTTCAACGCAAAGGCGACCATGACCGCGCCATTGCCGACTACACCCAATCGATCAAGTTCAACCCTTCCGAGGCGGGTCCCTATCGCAACCGCGGCTGGTCGCATGGCCAGAAGCACGAATACGATCTCGCCCTTGCCGACTGCAATCAGACGCTCAAGCTGAAACCCGACTATCCCGGCATCTATTACGATCTCGGCTGGACCTACGCTGCCAAAGGCGACCACAACCGCGCGGCGTCGAGCGCGACCAGAGGAACGCGGACCTCTTCAACGACCGCGGCAGTACCTTCTCGGTGCTCGGCGATCTCGACAAGGCGCGATTTCGACAAGGCGATCGCGCTCAAGTCGGACTATGCGCTCGGGCATTCCAATCGCGCTTGGGTGCTCGCCGCCAAGAACAAGCATGAGGAAGCCGTCGCCGAATACGATATAGCGATCAAGCTCGATCCGAGCGTTCCCGAGCGGTTCAACGACCGCGGCTACTCTCTCCCGCGCATGGGTCAACATGACCGCGCCATCGCCGATCTCACCGAGGCGCTGAGGCGCAAGCCCGGCTTCAGCATGGCGCTCGAGAATCGCGGCTGGGCCTATTGGCTCAAAGGCGATCTCGACAAGGCGCTTGCCGATTTCGATGAGGCCGTTCGCCTCAATCCCGACGATGTCAATGTGCTCACTGATCGCTCAGCCATCCTCGACGACAAGGGCGACTTCGACCGCGCGCTTGCCGATCTCGACAAGGTGTTGGCGAAACAGCCTGACAACGGCATGGCGCTCAACGGCCGCGCCTGGGCCCATGCCCAGAAGGGCGATCTCGACAAGGCGCTAGCCGATTCCGAGCGCGCTGTGGCCATCTTTCCAGGCGAAGCCAACGTGCTTCACACCCGCGCCTGGGAATCTCGATCTCGCCCTTGCCGATTTCGACAAGGCGATCCTCATCGATCCCGAGCTTGCCGGCGCTTACGCCGATCGCGGCCACGCCTATGAGCTCAAAGGCGACCGCGACAAGGCGATCGCCGATTACCGCAAGTCGCTGTCGCTCAAGAGCCGCCAGACCTACGACGACAAGGCAAGGCCGAGGCCTTGCAGCATCTGACCACGCTTGCCGCCGTGACGCCGGGCAGCCCGCCGTCGGTCGCCGAGTCAGGCAGCCACGATCAGGGGAAGCAGGCTGAGCCGGCGCCCCCGGAAAAGCGCATCGCCCTCGTCATCGGCAACGCCAACTACGTCAACGTCAAGGCGCTCAAGAACTCCGACAGCGATGCCCGCGCCATTGCCGCAAGCTAGCGGCAGCTTGGCTTCGAGGTGATCGAGAAGCACGATCTCACCCTTCCGCAACTCACCCAGGAGATGAAGGCCTTCGGCGACAAGGCGGCAGAGTACGACTGGGCCATGGTCTATTACGCAGGTCACGGCATCGAGGTCGGCGGGGTGAACTATCTCATCCCGGTCGACGCCGAGCTCACAACCTCGACGCATGTCGACGACGAGGCCATGCCGCTCGACCGCGTTCTCGCCAAGGTCGAGGGCGCCAAGAAGCTTCGCCTCGTCATTCTCGATGCCTGCCGCGAGAATCCCTTCGCCGCCAAAATGGCGAGCGCGGGCACGACGCGCTCGATTGGCCGTGGGCTCGCGCGCGTCGAGCCTGATGCCGGCGTGCTCGTCGCCTACTCGGCCAAGGACGGGCAGGTTGCTCAGGACGGCGATGGGCTGAACAGCCCTTTTGCCCAGAGCCTGTTCGAGCATCTCGGGGAGCCTGGGCTCGAGATCAACATGCTGTTCCGCCGCGTGCATGATGACGTGAAGGCAAGGACCGCCGGCCAGCAGGAGCCCTTTACCTACGGTGCGCTGCCCGCCGAAGCCCTCTTCTTCAAGGCCTCCGACTAGCCTCGCCTCGTACTCCAACGCTGTCATGGCCCGGCTTGGTCGGGCCATCCACGATTTTCGCCAGCCCCTCAGGAGGCGGCAACAGAGTCGCACGCACTGCCAAGCATGGCCAAGGGGCTGAAATTCCTTTACCTGATCTGCCGCAAACCGGGACGGGGGAGAGGGACATGACAGCCCGCGAGACTGCATGATCAGACGCATTGCCACGGTCGGCGGGCTCACGCTCGTCTCGCGCCTCACCGGCTTCCTGCGCGACGTCGTGATGGCTGCGGTGCTCGGCGCGGGGCCCCTGGCCGACGCCTTCTTCGTTGCGTTCAGGCTTCCCAATCACTTCCGCGCCATCTTCGCCGAGGGCGCCTTTGCCGCCGCCTTCGTTCCGGCTTACGCCCGCACGCTTCAGCAGGCGGGGCTGCCCGCCGCCAAGCTGTTCGCCGACCAGATCGGCGCGGCGCTCATCACCATCAACCTCGTGCTGCTCGCCATCGCGATGATCTTCACCCCCGAGGTGGTTAGCGTGCTCGCTCCCGGCCTCGACCCGATGCGCTTCGATCTCGCCGTGGCGCTCACTCGCATCACCTTTCCCTATCTCGCGCTCGTGTCGATCGAAACGCTGTTCGCCGGCATCCTCAACGCCAACAACCGCTTCGCTGCCGCCGCCGGCGCGCCCATCCTGCTCAATCTGTCGATCATCGCGACGCTTCTGCTGAAGCCCTTCTTTCAGGATGCCGGCCACGCCGCTGCCTGGGGCGTGCTGCTCGCCGGCGTCGCCATCGTGCTCGTAGTCGGCGGGGACGCCGAGACCCACGGTGTTGGCATTAGATTCCGCATGCCGCGGCTCGACGAGCCGACGCGGAAGTTTCTGAAAGCGTTGGGGCCCGCCATCATCGGCGCTGGCGGCGTGCAGCTTGCACTGTTCGCCGACACGCTGATCGCCTCATATCTGCCGACCGGCGCGCTCTCGGCGCTCTATTACGCGGATCGCATCAACCAGCTTCCCATCGGCGTGGTCGGCATCGCCGTCGGCACAGTGCTCCTACCCGAGATGTCGCGTAGGCTCGCAGCGGGAGACGAGAGGGGCGCTGCCTCCGCGCAAGCGCGCGGCATTCAGCTTGCGCTCCTCCTCACGATTCCTTGCGCCGTCAGCGCCATCGTCATTCCCGATCTCATCATGCGCGCGCTGTTCGAGCGTGGCGCCTTCACTGCCGAGAACGCTGCCGCCGCCGGAGCTACGCTTGCCGCCTATTCGTTCGGGCTGCTGCCCTTCGTTCTGCTGCGCAGCTTCACCGCACCATTCTATGCCCGCGGCGATACCGCAACGCCGGTCAAAGCCGCGCTGCTCGCCGCCGGCATTAACGTGCTGCTCAAGATACTGCTCATGGGCCATCTCGCGCAGGTTGGCTTGGCGGCCGCGACATCCGTCGGCGCGTGGATCAACTTGAGCCTGCTTGCCTTCTTTGCGCGCCGCCAGGGCTTTGCGGTTTCGGGTGCTGCGATCGGGAGACCTGTGGCGATGCTTGCCCTCTCTGGTGCGACTTTGGGCGCCGCGCTTGTTGCCGGCGCGTATGGGCTCGAACGCGCGCTTGCCCATATGGCGCATTTCCGCGAGGAGACCATCCTCGCCATTCTCATCGTCTGGGGCATTCTCGTTTACGGCGGCGCCGTGCTCGTTCTTCTTGGGCAGAAATGGTTCATGAGCCTGCTCAGGGACGTTGGCGCGGCGGCCGATACCAAAGCGCCGGCCTTGCTTCCGGCGCCGGACCCGACCGATGACTCTGCAGCCTTGCCGGACTCTGAGCCGCCGCCGCTGGTTTAGATTGAGCTACAGCACCCTGAGATCGACAAGCTCGACGGCCTCTGCGTCGATCGGCCTGCCGAGAAAGACGGCACCGACCCGGGCGAAGTGCTCTGGCGAGTCAGTCGCGAAAATGCGCGCAGCGCCGCCGTTTGCCTTGGAGATGCTGCCGAGGCTGCCGCTCGTCAGTGCCTCGGCAACGGCAAGCGCTGTCGTCTCGGCCGAATCCACGAGCGTCACATCCTTGCCGATGATCGTGCGGATCGCGTCGGCCAGCACCGGGAAATGCGTGCAGCCGAGCACAAGCGTGTCAGGCGCTGAGGGCCCGCTGAAGAGAGGCGCAAGATAATGCTCGGCTGCGGCACGGGTTGCGGGAGAATCGGTCCAGCCTTCCTCGGCGAGCGCAACGAAGAGCTGGCAGGGCTGTTGCACCACTTTGATATCGCTGTTCAGTGCAGCGATGGCCCGCGCATATGCGGCGCCCTTCACCGTGCCCTCGGTTGCGATCACCGCGATATGGTTGTTGCGCGTGGCGGCGACGCCGGCGCGGGCGCCTGGCTCGATCACACCGATCACCGGCACCGGCGACAAGGCCTTCGCCAACGGGCCAAGTGCCACCGCCGAGGCCGTGTTGCAGGCGATCACCACCATTTTCACCCCTTCGGACACGAGGAGGCGGGTGGCTTGAAGCGCATAGGCCTGTACGGTCTCAGGGCTCTTGGTGCCGTAAGGCAGCCGTGCCGTGTCGCCGAGATAGACGAAGCGCTCGGAAGGAAGCCGCGCCAGCAGCGCGCGCAGCACCGTCAGTCCGCCCATGCCGGAATCGAACACGCCGATCGGCCGGTCGTCACCCGGCATCGGTTCCCCCGAACGTCTCGAAATAGAGCTCGATGAAGCGCCGGTAGATGGCGGTGAGCTGCTCGAGATCGGCAAGGGTCACGTTCTCGTCGGCCTTGTGGGTCGTCTCGGTCAAAAGACCGAACTCGATGACCGGGCAGTAGTCCTTGATGTAGCGCGCGTCGGACGTGCCGCCGCCAGTGTCAAGCGACGGCGTGAGGCCGGTGATCTCGCGCACCGCCTCGCTCAGGATCGCATCGAGCGGCCCTGGGTGGGTGAGGAAGCTGTGGCTCGGCGGTTCGAACTCGAAGCTGAAGTTGAGATTGCTGCCGGAGAGCGCAAGCGCGGCCTGCTCGCGCAAGAAGGCCTCGAGCGAGGACGGCGAGTGCTTGTCGTTGTAACGGATGTTGAGCCGCGCCTCGGCCTGAGCTGGGATCAGATTCACGGTCGGATTGCCGACGTCGATGCTGGTCACTTCGAGATTAGACGGCGAGAAATGCGCACTGCCGTAGTCGAGCGGAGAGTCGTAGAGGCGAGCGAGAACGCGGACCAGCCCCTTCACCGGGTTACTGGCAAGATGCGGGTAGGCGACGTGGCCCTGTACGCCGGTGATCTTGAGTTTGGCATTCAGGCTGCCGCGCCGCCCGATCTTGATTGCCTCCCCAAGCCGTTTCGCATTGGTCGGCTCGCCGACGAGGCAATGGTCAGGGCGTTCGCCGTGTTCTTTCATCCATTGCAGCACCTTACGCGTGCCGTTGATCGCCAGGCCCTCCTCGTCGCCGGTGATGAGCAGGCTGATGGTGCCGTCAATGTCCCGACCTCGCGCCTTGGCATAGTCGAGAGCGGCAGCGGCGAAACAGGCGATCGCCCCCTTCATGTCGGATGCACCTCTACCGTAGAGGCGGCCGCCGGCGATCTCGGCGGCAAACGGCGGATGGGTCCACAGCTTCGCATCGCCTGGCGGTACGACATCGGTGTGCCCGGCAAAGCAGAGATGCGGAGGCCCGTCGCCGATGCGGGCGAACAGATTGTCGATCCGCGGCGACCCGTGGTCGTTGAAGGTCAGGCGCTCGACGGCGAAGCGAGCCGGCTTCAGCGCCTCGGCGAGTGCGTCGAGCGCACCGGCGTCGGCCGGCGTCACGCTTTCGCAGCGGATCAAGCTTTGCGCGATCGCGACTGCCTTATCGCCGATGGTGCTCATTGCCCGGCCCAAATGACGAATGCTGTCTAGCGTGGCAAGCCCAGCCACGCCATCACGGCTTCACGAGTGGATGACGATGATCTCGCCTCGCGCGGAAGGCGCGGAAGACCATCGCCTGGGAATGACCGTCCTATCGCACGGCAGCCAGGGGGTCGCCGCCGAAGCGATTAGGACCTGGCGTTCCCTTGAGGATGCCGAGATCGATCAGGAACCAAAGGCCGACGCCCATAGTGACCAGCGTGCAGATCCAGCCGAGTGCGTTGGGCTGGTTCGGCGTTCCGGTAAGCCCGAACGCTTGCAACAGGCTCGCGATCAGGACCGGGATCAGGCCATAAAGGGCGGTGATGCCAGGCTTGTCGCGATCCTGGAAGCGCTTAGCCGCTACCGCATATCCCGGATAGAACAGGGCGATGGTGACAAGGGCCACCAATATGGCGCCAAGAGTAGACGACCCGAAAATGGCGCCGATGATGAAACCGGCCACGATGCTGACGATGGCGAGGATGATGGTTCCCGCCCAGTATTTTGCCCGATTGATGCGCCCGTCGAACGACGTGAAGAGATATTTGAAATTCAAATCCATTGGTTCCCCCCTTGGCAGACAAGCTGCCGAGTTCTTCACCTTTGTAAGGCCGAAGGGCGCCCCTGCGGAAGGGGCTAAGTGCAGTGGAAAGGCACTATGACTGTTGCGAGTGGTCGAGGGCGACCCAGCCTAAAGTCTTGCGTCACTTGGCGTTTGGCCTGTGAAGCTGAACAGAAGCTCGGTCCATTCATCGTCATCGCCCCCCAATGACTAACTTCAATCCCTGAGCAGCTCGTTGATCGAGGTCTTGCCGCGAGTGCGCTCATCGACCGTCTTCACGATGACCGCGCAATAGAGCGACGGACCCGGCGACCCGTCGGGCAGCGGCTTACCTGGCATCGCTCCGGAGACGACGACTGAGTAGGGCGGCACGCGGCCTTGCAAGACCTCTC
>DASSLP010000081.1:0-2970 GCA_035689365.1 Methyloceanibacter sp. | reverse complement strand
ATTCTGCCTTTAACGGCTTGGTCTGGGCGGCCTTCTTGCGTCGTCTACCTTGGCGCCAAGTGCGGCAAGCCCAAGCCCGCCGAGCGCGATGGGAAGATTGCCTACGAGGTCGGCGAGCGACATATCGCCGACCGCCCACAGAGCCACAGCCGACAATGCAGCACCTGCGTGCGGTAGCCCTTGGCGAAACCGCCGGTCAGAAGCCAAGTCAGATTGTCCATGCTTTGTCTCCTTTCAGGATAAGTGTGCAAATGAGGTTTTGGAAGTAGCCGGACGGCTCAGCGCGAACGCATCTCGCGGCGCTGCTGCACGAGCTTCATCACCACGAGCGCGAGCGAGACGAGGCCGGTGACGAGGCCGACGGCGAGAGTCGCGACGCGCAGCCATGGCGCCAAGATGAGAGGATCGACGGAGATGACCGTCACCATCGAAATGCCCGAGCCGATTCCTCCGGCCGCCGCGGCTTGCTCCGCGCTGAGTTTGTCGAGAGTGTGGAACATGGTCGTGTTCTTCGAAGGCGGCCAAGCGGTGCGTGCGACGGCAGGCTGTTTGCCCGGTGCTTAGAGTTCGGCCCCGGTAAAGATGAGATAGGCTCCCGCGGCGCCGGTCGAGAAGAACTGTAGCGCGAAGCCTGCGGTCGATCCGGTGATGGTCATGTTGACCAGGCAACCGTGCAGACCACCCCGATTGAAGGTGATGGCCGAAGGCGTAACTGTGGCGCCGGGCCGCTTGATAGCAAAGTCGCCGTTCGCGCTCACCACGATGCCGGAGACGTTCGCTCTCGCCGGAGTCGGAAACGGCACGGCGCTATAAGCGTCGGTCGCGCTCTCCGAGTAGCCAAGCGCGACGATGTTGGAGCCCGCCGAGGCAGCGCGCCAATGCGGCAAGAATCGCGCACACATGACATATGTCCACCATCCAAACGAGCCATCGGTCCTGCGTCCGTAAGCTTGCCACACCAACCCTCCGATTGGAGTCCCGGTCGGAAGGTCTATCGGCAAGCAGTTGGTCGGACCGTCATGCGGAGGCGTGCAGGCCATTCCGTTTGGATCGCGGAACTCGGCGCGACCCACGGAAAGATCGGGACTGTCGTTCACGTCGCGTGTCAAAAGCCCCTGACATGAAGCTTCGGTGTTCCGTCGCAGTTCGGATGGATGGCGCCGCTGGGGACGCAGGTTCCCGCCTCTAAGAGAAATCTGGCGCGGCAATCCAGCCATCGTTGGTCCCGGCAAAGACGTGACCTTCGAGCACGGTGTTCCGGGTGAACGACACGCCGGGCGGGATGAAATGGTCGATGGTCCCCAGCCCACAACGGCGTCATCGATGGCGCGAACAGGAACGCGAGATATGCACCAAGTTCGCGAACAGACACCTTCATGAACGGGGAAGCCGCTTATAGGATCGATTTGAAATCGACGATGGGCGGCTCGACGTGCTCGCCCGTCTTGTCCTCCCGTATTACGTGTATATAAGCATGGTGGTAGGGAACTTTCGTGCACGGAAGAGTCTTCCCAGGCGAGAGTCACGAGGAAGCCCACCATGTATATCGGTGTTTTCGATTGGTGGAGGGAGCATTTCGGCAGGGCCGAGGATCAGCCGCTGATCTTGGCGCTCGTCCTCGTCCTGATCGCGATCACCCTCTACGTCTTTCTCTAGCTCCAGGGAACGAGCCGGTCGGTCGCGGGCTAGTTTGATCGTGGCAGTTGTAATGATTTGTCGCGGTCGGGGCTGCGGCATTGGATACACGCCTGCCCAAATTCGGGATCACGCTCCCCTACGAGATGACTGAGGAATCACCAAACTAGGAGCATCTGGAGCGCCCTATAGGTACTGAAATGACCCGACAAGTAGTTGCCGTGCTCTACGTAGCCGCGATGGTCGCCGTTATAGTCGGTGTAGATATAGGTTTCTTCAGAAACCGATTCTGGGAACGGCTGGCGGCGAACATCGGCATTGTCTTGCTGTTCGTGGCGTTCTACTGGAGATTCCTCAGAGTTCCATGAGCTGCGCGCGCCTCACATCCCCTCAGGCACCGGCGTACAGTTAGGAGCCCAGGTCCACTGGCCGCGCGATTGCTCGGGCTTGCAGGGAAGCGCCGCCTCCGGCGGGAGAGGCTCGACCGGCGCGCCGAGCGGATCGATGCACAGCACTTGTCCTGTGACCGGATTGATCTCCGCCTTCAGGCATTTCGGTTGCGGCTGCGTGCCTTGCGTTTCTGCTGACGCTCCGCCTGCGCAGGTAGCCAGCGCAAAGACAAGAACGATCGTTGTTCGTTGCATGGTCGACCAGCCTCTCCCTCTCGTTTGAGTCCTTACCGCAAACCGAGCGCTATGGTGCGCTCGCCTTGGTCGTGCCGCAAGGGATCGCGGTAGCGAAGCACTTGCTGTAGAGCCCTTGCTTCACGCATTCCATCTTTGGCTCTTTGGTCTTCTTCCAATCGGCGTCGCTATAGACGGCGTGCGCCTTGTCGAGCCAATCCTTGATCGCCGCCTCCTCGGACTCGTCCTGCGAGCTCTTGAACCCCGGACCGCTTCCGGTGAGCGCCTTGTCGTGACAGGAGAGTTCCGAGCTTGGCGCGCCTTGCGCGGGTGGCGGCGAGCTTGCGGGCGGCTTCGACTCTTCGGCTTGAGACAGGTTCGGCGCCATCATCAGCGCGAGTCCAAGAACGGCCCAGGCAATCTTCGACATGCCACCTCCCTCCCTGGGTCTTTGCAACTTTTGCCCTGGGTCGAGGGAATAGTAGCATGGACTCATGGGCGCCAAATGCGGCAAGGGCCCGCGAATGGCGGGCCCTTGTGACGCCGATTCTTTCCGAGCCTTAGCCTTGGTGCGACTTCGAATAGAAGGCCTGCGCCTTGGCGAGATTGGCGTCGGGGTTCTTCAAGAACTCTGCTTTGGCCTGCTCGTTGCTGAAGCAGTAGGTCTTGCCTTTGATGTTGGCGTTGACCGAGCAATCGGTCTTCACCTGTT
>DASSLP010000080.1:0-7922 GCA_035689365.1 Methyloceanibacter sp. | reverse complement strand
GTGCTCATGCTGCGTACATGAGCCGCAGGCGCCGCACCTCGTCCCGCCTCACGAACGCCTCATGATGCGCCCTTCAAGTGGACGAGGTGAGCGGAGTTTAAGTGCGGATTGGAGCGCGGGGATTAGGCAGGCGGCTCAGATCACCGATTGACTTGGCTTAGTTTGGTTTGCTGCCAGAGTCTACGCCAGGAGCTGAGCGGCCGATATTGAGCAGCCCCGCCGAGCCCAGCAATTTGATTCGCTCGCTACTCAGTTTGTTACAGTCGTTTGCAAACTAAAATGTACTTCATCGAGCTCGTCGCCGGATTTTCCGCGCGCGTCGTGTTCAAAAATTATTTACGCGCTCGCTCATTTTGTGCGTATATCGATCAATTTATCGATGTTGTCCGACAAATGAAGCGACCGCTACCTCGAGTTGTTGCTCACCAAAAGCTTGTAGCAACTATCAGCTACTAGCGGAAGTAGTGGTCTGCGGCGCGGAAGTCGCCAACTCAGAAGCGGAAGCCGGCAGTCTAATGCCTGAAGTGGCGGGGGCCTGTGAAGACCATGGCGATGCCGGTGGCGTCCGCGGGGCGATGACCCGTCGTTTCGTCGGCTCAGTTCTTCAACCGCTTTGCCGCAGTCATGAGATCGAGCGCCTTGTCGTAGTCGGGCACGATATCGTAGTCCGCGCAGCGGGATATTTCTTCCTCAAGGCTGTCCCATTGCATGGCTTCGAGCTCGTCCTTGGTGAACAGCGCGAAGCACTCTGGGTTGCCCATCTGCGTCACGGGATTGCAGGTGCTTTCGGCGGTGGCGACAGTGTGGGCGACGTCAGGCGCCTGGACATATTTCAGGAATTCCAGCGCGAGCGGCGAGAGGTCTGGATTGTCGACCGTCGAAGTGATCTCGAACCAGGCCACGCCGCCTTTGCCGTCGATCGGGCCTCTCAGCGGCGTGATGGAGCGCATTTGCCGATAGCCGGCCGCCCGGGCAGGGGAGACCGAATAGGTGCCGCCGGTGAGATAAAGATCGATCTCGCCGGAGATCAGGCCGCGGTTCAGCGACGCCATGTCGCCGACCATCTTGGCACCTTTGAAGATCTTGATCGCGGCGTCGGCGAACGTCTTCATCTCGCCGGCGGAATGCTGCTTGAATGGATTGATGCCGGCGACCAGGAAGATGTCGAACACGTTCCAGTCGTCTGACTCCTGGACACCGTAGCGGCCGGCGAGCTTGCGATCGTTGAACAGGTCCCAGCCCTCTTCCTCGGCGGTCTGGCGGGCGATCTTGTCGGTGTTGACGACGAAGCTGTAGGGGCCGAAGCGCTGGGCCATGCCGAGCAGCTCCTTGCCGTCCTCGCTCGTCGCCCATTTGTAGGGCGGCTTGAAGCCCGGCAGCATCTTGTCGAAATAGGGCTCGAACTCTTCGCGCGGCAGCGGCTCGATCAGCTTTTCCGGCCACAGCACCTTGCGCGCCCAAGGATTGTTGACGTTGATCAAGTCCCAGATATTGGTCTCGCCGGCGCGCAGGCGAGCGATCATGGCCGGATCGTTGGTCAAGGTCTCGGCCTTCACCGTCGCGCCTTCCTTCTTGCGGAAGGGACCGAGGACCTGAGCTGAGTTGTAGCCCGCCCAGCAAAGGATGCTCATCTCCTTGTCGCGCGCGGCGAAGGCCATGCGGGCCTTGCCGAATGGCGTGCCGAGGGCTGCCGCGCCGGCGCCCATCATTTGCATCAGCGTGCGTCGTGAGATCGTGTTCATCGCCTGTATCTCGAGTGGCGGCCTAATGCCGGAAGTGGCGCATGCCGGTGAAGACCATGGCGAGGCCGGCGGCGTCGGCGGCGGCGATGACCGCGTCGTCGCGCAGCGAACCGCCGGGCTGGATCACGGCTTTGGCGCCGGCGTCGGCGATCGCCTGCAAGCCATCGGGAAAGGGGAAGAAGGCGTCAGACGCTGCGACCGAGCCTTGGGTCAGGCTCTTCACGCCTTGCGCGTTCGCGGCCTCGTCGGCTTTCCACGCAGCCATGCGCGCAGCATCGACGCGCGACATTTGGCCTGCGCCGATGCCGACCGTGGCGCCGTCGCGCGCATAGACAATGGCGTTCGACTTCACGTGCTTCGCCACGGTGAAGGCGAAGACGAGATCGGCGAACTCCTCGTTGGTCGGCTTCTTCTTGGTGACCACCTTGAGGTCGAGGTCTGAGACCACTTCGTTGTCGCGCGCCTGCAGGAGAAACCCGCCTGACAGCGAGCGGAACGTCAGGCCTTGCGCCTTCGGGTCTGGAAGTCCGCCAGCAAGCAGGAGCCTGAGGTTCTTCTTTTCGGCGACGATCGCCTTGGCCTCGTCGCTTGCGTCCGGCGCGATGATCACCTCGGTGAAGATCTTGACGATCTCGCGGGCGGCCTCCGCATCGAGCGGCCGGTTGAGCG
Organism: Methyloceanibacter sp.; assembly: GCA_035689365.1. Classification (GTDB taxonomy): domain Bacteria; phylum Pseudomonadota; class Alphaproteobacteria; order Rhizobiales; family Methyloligellaceae; genus Methyloceanibacter. The sequence goes on along the minus strand of DASSLP010000080.1, from coordinate 5,511 downwards.
CGATGACGCCGCCATAGGCGCTCACCGGATCGCAGGCGAATGCCTTGCGGTAGGCTTGGGCTTGAGTGTCGCCGAGCGCAACGCCGCACGGATTGGCGTGCTTGATGATGGCAACCGCGGCGCTAGCCTTCGGATCGAATTCGGCGACCAGCTCGTAGGCCGCGTCGGTGTCGTTGAGATTGTTGTAGGACAGCTCCTTGCCCTGGACTTGCGCGGCGGTCGCGACGCCGAAGCGCTTCTCGGCCGTGCGGTAGAACGCAGCCCATTGATGGGGGTTCTCGCCGTAGCGCAGCACCGCGTTGAGCGTGCCGGCGATCACCTTGGTCTTCGGCGTGCGCTCGCCGAGCATTTCGGCGAACCAGGAGGCGATCGCAGCGTCATAAGCGGCTGTGCGCCCATAAGCCTTGGCCGCGAGGGCCTTGCGCAGCTCAAGCGTCGTGCTCCCGCGATTCTTCTCCATCTCGGCGAGCACGAGAGGGTAGTCGGCGGGCTCGACCACGACGGTGACACTTGCGTGGTTCTTGGCGCCGGCGCGGATCAGCGCAGACCCGCCGATGTCGATGTTCTCGATGCAGTCGGGAAAATCGGCGCCGCCTGAGACCGTCGCTTCGAACGGGTAGAGATTGACCGCGAGCAGATCGATGGCGGGGATTGTGTGCTCGGCAAGCGCCTTCTCATGCGCCTCGTTGCCGCGCACCGCGAGCAGCCCGCCGTGAATCTTGGGATGCAGCGTCTTGACCCTGCCGCCCATCATCTCGGGGCTTTGCGTGATGTCGGCGACGTCGGTGACTTTGATCCCGGCTTCGCGCAGCAGCTTGGCGGTGCCGCCGGTCGAGACGATCTCGACGCCATAGTTGGCGAGCCCCTTGGCGAAATCGACAAGACCGGTCTTGTCGCTGACCGAGAGCAGCGCGCGGACAATCTTTGGCATCGGCATGAGATCAGGCTGCGGCAGGGCCGGCGTCGTTCGGGTCGGCTGCCTGTGGTCCGGCGTCGTTCGGGTCGACTGGCTGTGGTCCGGCGTCGTTCGGGTCAACTGCCTGCGGCCCAGAATCGTTCGGGTCGGCTGCCTGTGGTCCGGAATCGTCCGGGTCCACTTCCTGTGGTTCAGAATCGTTCGGGTCGACAAGAACGCCGCTTCCGCCCGTCTCTCCCTTGCGCTCGATATTCCACACGATCCTGACTTCGCTCGCCTCGCCCATCACGCCGCCAAGCACGACCTGAGAGGTGGCTTGCGGCCCGCGCGCATCGGCGAGGAAGAAGCTCTCCTCGATCATGGTCTCGGGCGCGTTCGAGGTGATGCGCCAGACTTCGCCGTTCTTGAGCGTGAGCTCGACGCTTTGTCCATCGGCCGCGGCGGCCGCACGCACGCTCGGGTGGAGGTGGAAGCGAATGGCGTAGTCGCCGGCGATCAGGCCTTCGGGCGGGTTCTTGAGTCCTTGCGGAGCAGAGAGCTTGTCTTCGGCAGAGATGAGGAGCCCGTTCGGAGAAATCAGGATCTGCCGCGCATGCGTCACCCCGAAGCGCTCGAGATAGCCGTCATGCGAGCCTTTGATGCGTATGCCTCCGGTGTTGTCGCCCTGATCGCTGAGCGAGGCTTGCGCATTGGCGGGCCCGATGAGCGGCGCGTCGATTGCCGGCTGCGCGCCGTTGGTGCTCCCTGGCGTGCCGAATTCGCCGGACGACACATCCTCGAAGGTGAGCGTCGAATGCGCCGGCGTCGAGCGCGCATAGGGGCGCCACTCGTCGTGGTCGACCGGCGGCGTGCCGCAATTGACGATCATCGGCGAATTGCCGGAGCTCATCTCGAAGGAGAGGAAGCCTGCATGCGCCGTCATGCTGAGCGAGGGCGCAGGCGTCGGGCCGATATCGCAGATGAACATGGTCGAGCCGCATTCGAGCCGCACATAGGCCGAATTCGCCGCGTAGCGCACGGGCGCGCCTTTCACGTCGTCATAGGCGAGCACGGTGGCAAGCGCGTCGGTCGGCGTGGGGCCTGCGCCGTTGAAGCGCGTCATCGTGCCGTCGCAGGTCCTGAAGAAGCGGAGCATGGGCATGATGCGCTCGATCGCGTCGGTCAGCTCCTTGGGTGGCGGGCGGTCGCGCGCCACGAAGCATTGCTTGAGCGGCAGGAGGTCGAGCAGGAGCTCGACCAGGGCATCGGGGTTGCGCGAGATGTGGCCGCCGTCCGGCAGGATCTGCCGCTCCAGCTCCTTGCACAGAGGCCGTGCATAGCGCTCGACCACCGCCTGCTGCTCGGCGATGCAAAGTCCGGCATAGACGAGCGCCATCAGCGCGACGAGGCGGGGCACGCCGTCGGGCGCGTCGCGGAAGCTCGCCGAGAGATAGCGGAGCTGCGAGGTGAGCGCCCTGAGGAAGGTCTCGTAGGCCTGCGGCTCGCCCGAATCGAGCACGAGCACAGAGTTCGATAGCCAGGAGATCACCCTGCGGCCGACGATCTCGGGCTGCCAGGCAAGTCCGGGCAGTGAGCGCTTGAGCGCGATGAAATCGTTGACCAGAACCTTGGCCTGTTCGCGCGACAGCTCGCTGCCGGCGGCGCGGAGGTGTCGGAGCCAGCCGAAGCCGTAGAGCTCGCGCGCCCAGCCCTCAGACGGTGGGTCAATCTCGAAGGGCGACTCGGTGTCGATCTCGGCGAGCTTACCGGCGAGGCCGAAATGTCCGTTGTAAAGCTCGGTGGCGAAACTCGGGTCAGCCGTCCTGAGCTCCTGCGGGGCGAGCAGCAATTGCTCGGCGCGCGTGCCGGGGTAGCTCAGGCTCGCCATGCCGGCGAGCATGAAGCGACGGAGCGGACTGGGGCCGCTCAAGCGCCCCGCGTCTAAGCGGTGCCCGCGCTCGTAGGGCTGAGGATCAGCCGCCATTGTGGTTTATCTCCAAGCTGCCGCCCCGCACTTCTAGCAGATGCAAGGCCTCCCCGCGCGCGTGCTGAAGGCCGCCGCATTGTCGGGCGGCGGAGGTTTTGGATCAAGTGCGATGCGCGGGCGAGGCTTAACTGCCGCGGACGAGGCGGGCCGCGAAAAACCCGTCCATCCCGCTACATTCTGGCACATCGAACCTGAGCTCGTAGGGGAAGGTCCTGAGGCAGCCTGACGGCTCGATCCACTCCGCCTGGCCGTAAAGCTCGCCGGGGGCAATGGGATCGAGGCTAAATGCGTTGTTGCGGGTAAGGAAGGCGGCGATCTGCGCCTCCCCTTCCTCTGGCTCGAGCGAGCAGGTCGAATAGACGAGCTTGCCGCCAGGCCTGACCAGACTTGCGGCATTGTCGAGGAGGCGCGCCTGGAGCGCGACGAGCGCCTCGATGTCCTTCGCCGACTTCACGTAGGGGATGTCGGGATGCCTGCGGATCGTGCCGGTCGAGGAGCAGGGCGCATCGAGCAGCACAGCGTCGAACAGCCCTCCCGGCTGCCATGTGGTCGCGTCGGCTTCGATCAGTTCGGCCTCAAGGCGAAGCCGCTTGAGATTTTCGGCCAGCAGCTTGAGTCGTGCCTTGGAGTTGTCGACCGCAATGACCGAGGCACCGCCGAGGACGAGCTGCGCGGTCTTGCCTCCCGGCGCCGCGCAAAGATCCGCCACGCGCTGGCCCGAGACATCGCCGAGCAGCTTCGCCGGAAGCGAGGCTGCGACGTCCTGTACCCACCACGCGCCATCATCGTAGCCGGGAAGGGACTCGATGCGTCCTTTCGGCAGCAAACGGACGCTGTCATTAGGAAGCACGCGGCCTGAAAGCCGCTCGGCCCACAGTGCCGGATCGCTCTTCACGGTGAGATCGAGCGGAGGCTCGGTGAGATTGGCTTCAGCGATGGCATGAGCGCGCGCCTCGCCCCAATAGGACGCCCAGCGCGACCAAAGCCAGTCGGGCGTGTTGACGCGCGCAGCATCGAGGCTCCCAGCAATCGCCTCGCCCTCGTTCGCGACCCGGCGCAGCACGGCGTTGACCAGCTTGTCGTAGCGCTTGGCCTTCGGGTCGTACTGGGCGAGCGTCACGGCAAGGTCGATCGCCGCGTGCGGCGGCGTCTTGAGAAAGATGAGCTGGGCCGCGCCGGAGAGCAGGATCGGATAGAGCGTGCCAGACTTGTCGGGGAGCCCGCGCTCAAGGAATGTGAAGAGCGCGTGGTCGAGCTGACCCTTGCGCCTGAGGCTCGCGGCAATAATGGCGCGGGCGAGCGCGCGGTCGCGCACCGGCAGGTCGAACATTGCGCCTCGCTCGAGCGAGCGGCCGAGGACGTCGTCGAGCGCCTGCTTCTTCTGCAGCACGGCGGCGAGCAGCTCGACGGCAGCGCGGCGCGCCGGCAGTCCGACCTGCATGTCGCGCGCGTGGGCTCGGTCCCGCGCCTCTTTGCCAGAGGGTTTCATAAGAGTGGACCTAAGTTTTGCGGGAGCTACGCCTAGCCCCAAGGACCGCGCCCGGCAACACGCTGCGGCCGAGCCCACGGACCAGCGTCGCCGGAATCGACAACCTGGCTCGGCGCTGCGGCCGTCTCGCCCATCTCGCGGGCCATCTCGTTCAGCCGCGCGATGCGGTTTTCGACGTTGGGATGGGTCGAGAACAGATTGTCCATGCGCGCGCCGGAGAGCGGATTGACGATGAAGAGATGCGCCGAGGCGGGATTACGCTCGGCCGGCATGTTGGGAATCTGCTCGGCCGCGCCCGCGATCTTCCTCAGCGCCGAGGCGAGCGACAGGGGACGCTTAGAGATCTCGGCGCCCTCGCGGTCGGCCTCATATTCGCGCGTGCGGCTGATCGCCATCTGCACGAGGCCGGCGGCAAGCGGGCCAAGGATAAGGAGCAACAGCGAGCCGACCAGGCCGACATTGCCGTTGTTGCTGCTGCGGCCGCCGAAATAGAAGCCGAAATTGGCGAGCATGGAGATGGCGCCAGCGATGGTCGCGGTCAGCGTCATAAGCAGCGTGTCGCGATGCTTGATATGCCCAAGCTCATGCGACAGCACGCCGGCAAGCTCCTCGCGGTTTACGGTCTGCATCAGGCCCGTGGTCACGGCGACCGCGGCATGCTCAGGATTGCGTCCAGTGGCGAAAGCGTTCGGCTGCGGATTCTCCATGATGTAGACGCGCGGCATCGGCAGGCCTGCGCTTGCCGCAAGCTGCCTCACCAGCGCGTAAAGCTCCGGTGCGGAGCGCTCGTCCACCTCTCGCGCGCCGTACATCGACAGCACCATCTTGTCGGCGTTCCAATAGGCGAACAGGTTCATCGCGCCCGCGACCAGAAGCGCGACGATCATGCCGCTCTGGCCGCCGATCAAAAATCCGATGCCCATGAACAGCGCGGTCAGCGCCGCAAGCAGAATCGCGGTGCGGAAATAGCTCATTTTGAGCCTCCAAGCGGCGCGGCAGCCCCGGCAGCCGCCTGTTTAGATATGGAGACCGCGCCACCGGCGACAAGGTGGCCGCGAAGGCCAAGATCTTCAATGGAAGCGAAGCTTCCTAAGGTTCGCGCCAAAGTCTCAAGGCGCATTCGCCAGCGATATGTCTGAA
>DASSLP010000079.1:0-4261 GCA_035689365.1 Methyloceanibacter sp. | reverse complement strand
AGCGGCACGACGACAGCAATCTTCCACAGCATCGAGAGCGCGATTTCGACCGGGTGAAATCGCACCGCCGTGGTCACGTCAACGTCGCGATCGGCGTGATGCACTTGATGCAGGCGCCAGAAGATGGGGATCTTGTGGGAGGCGAGATGCTGCGCCCAAATTGCGAGGTCGAGCACGAGCAGCGAGACCACGACCTTCACCCACAGTGACCATGCAACCTGATTGAGCAGCCCGATCTGGTGCTGCCCGGCATAGAACGCAGCGGCGATGGCGGCCACCGGCACAGCGAGGATCGCCATTAATCTGAGTAAAGCCGTGGCCGCCACGCTGATACCGAGATTGGTGAGCCAGCGCCGCTTCTTGGAGGCGATGAGCCTTCGCTTGGGCCGTAGCAGCTCGATCAGCGCCATGAGCAGAAACACGCCGAGGAACACGGCAAGCCTGATCGCGCCGTCGCTCTGGCCGATAAGACCATCCATGAGACAATGGTAGCCGGAGAGGGGCTTTTCGTCAGTTGGTCTGGCGCGCTGCGAGCGATAGACCAACCACGCCGAGAATGACCAGCATGAGCGAGGCAATCTTGAACAGCGTAAGCGGCTCGCGGAAATAGGTAATGCCGATCATGGCGGCTAGTGCCGTGCCGACGCCAGACCAAATGGCATAAGCCGTGGACAGCTCGAGCCGCTTGAGGGCAAGAATCACGCCGAGTGCGGAGAATACGTAGAACACTGGGACGGCGAGCGACGGCAGCGGCTCGGAGAAGCCGCGCGAGAGCTTCATCGAGGTGATGCCGGCGACCTCGAACAGAATTGCGGTGAAGAGCAGAACCCAGGGCAGGAGTTTTTCGGGCATGCGCCCGACTCAGTCGTGGCGGGTTCTGCATCCAACAGCGAAATTACGTGACGCCCTGATGACAGTGTGAGGTCGTAGGGGCGCCTACAACAATTCGAGCGGGCGCGGAGCACGAGGAGGGGGGAAGGCGCGGTCAAGCTCGGCGAGGTCTTGCGCGGTGAGCTCGATGTCGAGCGCGGCACGGTTTTCCCGCACATGCTCAAGAGTTGCCGCCTTGGGGATCACCATCATGTCCGGCTGGCGCAGCGCCCAAGCGAGCGCGATCTGCGCGGTCGTAGCGCGATGGCGGATGGCGACACCGGTAAGCACGCGGTCGCGTAAGAGCCGGCCCTGCTCGATCGGCGAATAGGCCTGGATGGGCACGCCCCGCGCCTTGCACCAGGGAAGGAGGCCGGCTTCGATGCCGCGACGCCGGAGATTGTAGAGCACCTGATTGGCGGCGCAGGCATCGCCGCCGGGCAAAGCGAACAGCTCCTCCATGTCGCCAAGGTCGAAGTTGCTAACGCCCCAATAGCGTATCGACCCGGTACGCATGAGCTCCTTGAAGGCTGACAATGTCTCCTCAAGACCAGGGCGGCCGCGCCAATGCAGGAGATAAAGGTCGATGCGGTCGGTGTTGAGCCGCTTCAGACTCCGCTCGCAGGCAGCAATGGTGCGTGCGCGTGTCGAGTTCTCGGGCAGCACCTTGGTCACGATGAAACACTCGTCGCGCCGCTCTTTGATAGCCTCGGCCACGACAAGCTCTGCGTCGGCATAAAGCTCGGCGGTGTCGATCAGCGTCATGCCGAGATCGAGCCCAAGCTTCAGCGCGGCAACCTCCTCGCTGCGGCGCCGTCCGCCCTCGCCCATATGCCAGGTGCCCTGGCCGAGCTGCGGCACCTTCTCGCCGGAAGGAAGCGTCACTATGGGAAGATTGGAAACCGACATGAACGCGTGCGCCCGAAGAGCAAGACGCGGCGCCTGTCGAGCGCCGCGCCTGCATGATAACGCTTTCCCAAGCGAGAAGGCCTAGGCCTTCTTTGCCGCGGCGCTCGCAGGCGCCTTCCGCTCGCGCTCTTCTTTCCGTGAATGAAGCTGGAAGGCAAGGATGAGCAGGAACACACCGAAGACGAGCGCATACGCGCCGATCCAGATAGTCAACACTACGGCGCCAACCAGCGGCTCGATCACGAGCAGGACGCCGAAGACGACCGACGCAATACCGCCGAGTGCGAGCCACCAGCGGCCATGATCGATATTGAGGGTAAAGGCCGCGCTAAGCATCAGCGCACCGGAGACGATCGCCCAGATCGCGACGAGCCAGGTTAGCGCCACAACGGTGATGAGCGGCCAGAGGAAAGCGACCACGCCGGCGGCAATATCGACGATGCCTTCGAGGATCAAGAGGCCCCAGCGCTCGCCGCTCCGCGCGGCCTTGATGCCCGAGATGATGGCGAACACCCCATCGACCAGCATGTAGGCCGAGAACAGGATGACGAACGCGCCCAAGGCGATGCCGGGCGTGAGAAGGCAGATCAGCCCGAACAGGATGCCCAGAACGCCGCGTAAGCCAACCGCCCACCAACTGTCAGCCAAGACCTCGCTCAATGCATCGCAACGCGCCCACTCGGGCGCCGACGCGCTTCCCTTCGCAGCCATGGGACGACCTCCTTGGATCAGCAAGATTGAATCAGTCAAAGACAAGCTTACGCCAAATCGATTAGGCGGCAATCATGAAGCCAGTATAACCGGCCGAACGCCGCCATATCTAAAGTTGTCCACCACTAGTAAGCCCAGTCTTGCATTCACACTTCCAACCCGGCCTCTGAACTAGAGCTCCAAGCCTGCCTCCGAGCCTAGCCCTGCCACGGTTTGCCTGAGCCAGACATGGCCGGAATCTTGGTCGAAGCTCGCATGCCAGAGGAGCGAGATGGTGAAGGTCGGGAGCTCGATCGGGGGCGGGCTCGTGGCAAGACTGAAGGCCTCGGCGAAATAGCGCGCCAGCCGTGACGGCATGGTGGTGATGATCGGCGCCCGGCGCAACACGAAGGGCACTGCGAGGAATCCCGGCGTGGTCAGCGCGATGGTGCGCTTCAACTTGAGCTTGGCGAGCGCGTCGTCGACCGCGCCATGGGCGTCGGCGCTAAGGCTGGTGAGAACGTGCGGCACCCGCAAATAGTCTGCGAGCGAGATCGGTGCAACGAGATTGAGCTGCTTAGGGCTGAAGAGGCAGAGGAAGTTGTCGGTGTAGAGCGGGCGGCGCTTGTGATGGATCTGGCCATGATCGAAAACACCGATGCCGAGATCGAGCCGCCCTGAGTCCAGCTCCTCGAGGATGCTCAGGCGATTAATGGAGCGTAGCCGCAAAGAGACATCAGGCGCCGCCCTGCGCAAGCGTGCCATCAAGCCGGGAATAAGCGCGACCTCGATCGAGTCGGCAAGCCCGATGCGGAACACGCGGTCAGCGGTCGATGGGTCGAAAGCCTCGCGCTGCAGGACAGCCGCCTGAATCTGCGCGAGCGTGACCCGCACCGGATCGGCCAGAGCGAGCGCGCGCGGAGTCGGCCGCATGCCGTCGGCGCCGCGGGTGAGAAGCTCGTCACCGAACAAGGTCCTCAGCCGAGCGAGATTGTGGCTCATCGCCGACTGACCGAGGCCGATGCGAGCTGCGGCGCGGGTGACGCTCCGCTCGGTCAATAGGGCGTCGAACGCGACCAGAAGGTTCAGGTCGAGTCTACTTAGATTGGCGTGATCAATACTCGTCATCGATATCATCGATTGGACTGATGATACGAGAGTGCCCATGTTCGAAGCAACAGCAAAACGGCCGAGTCGGGAGCTGCTCGCCAACGATGGGCGGGGCTTGCCGATCCGTCTAAATGGCTGAGGGCGATTCGATTGGATTCACGAGACCCAGGAGATGCTGGACTTCAAATGCGGCACAGGGCATTGCCGGAAGAGATGGATGGCGGCGTGCCGCTAGCGTTTGACCTCGCCAGCTTGACACCAGGCGCTCCCTAGCGGCGCCTGCGCGAGGCCACCGGCCGTCCTTCTGCACCGCGAGTCGGAAGGGCGGCCGGACTCTGCGATAGGGCTGCAAATGGTCGCGGGCATCCCGTCGCGAATTTCTGGCAAAGGCGGGTAATGCCTTCCACGAAATCCTTCCTTACCGGCTGGATGACCTGCCGTTGCCCGCCTGATGAGAATGGCTCGGCTTTTGGCGCCGGCGGGCGGCATGGGAGCTTCATTGGCGCCGCAAACCTTGTGTAAGGCTACGAACTGAAAGCGGGGAATCAACATTGGGATTGACATGTCGAAAGCGCCCTTGAGCGTTTGCGTGGTCGGCGGCGGCTTTACCGGCGCGGCGGCGGCCGTCGCTTGCCTGTCGCACGTCAAAGCTCCGTTCCGCCTCGTCATGATCGAGGGAACC
>DASSLP010000078.1:0-18029 GCA_035689365.1 Methyloceanibacter sp. | reverse complement strand
CCACGCGCGCGCCTAACGGTTTCTCAGACGAGGACGTCGCGGTCTTAAGGTCGATCTTTCCCACGCTCGCGGCGCTCCAGGAAGTGCTCGCGCTTCACCGCGTCATGCGTGAGGTGTTGATGCGCATGTATGTCGGTGACGAGCCGCATCTGCGTATTCTCTCCGGCGACGTGAGGCGGGGTGAGGTATTGCTGCATTCGCGCCGCGATCCTGTTCGCCGATATGCGCGACTTCACCGGGCTCACCTCGCATCTGCCGGAGGAGGCGGCGACCGCGCTCGTCAACGAATATTACGATTGCATCGTGCCGCTGATCGAGGAGCGTAAGGGCGAAGTGTTGAAGTTTCATGGGCGACGGGATCCTGGCGATCTTCCGCGCCGGCGAGAGTGCCTCGACTATACCGTGATCGGACGCGACGTGAATCTCGCCTCACGCATTGCCGACCTCTGCGGCTTGTCGGAACCCTTCCAAAGCCGCCTCTCGGAGCACGAGCTTCGCAGCCTTGGAAGCTTCCCGCTCAAGGGCGTGGACGAACCGCAGGCGATCTTTGCTCCAGTCGAGCCTTAGCTTGGCCAAAGGCCGGACCGGTCCGGGAACCTCCACATTCGTTCGCGAATTTTATTCGCGCATCGAGCGCCGGCCCCGAACGCGCGCTTGCAACGAGGAGGAAATCCCATGGAAATGGAGAAGATTCACGTTTTTGCGCGCAGCCTGTTGAGCACGCACGGCGACAAGGCCGAATTGGAGGCAGCGCAGAAGGCCCTTGAATGCGACCGGCATGGCCATAAAGAGGAAGCGGAGGACTGGCGCCGCATTCAGGTCGCCATCAAGGAGATGCGCGGCCCGCACGTAAGCTGACAACAGCTCGTTTCTCAAAGCCGACGCAAAAAAGAGGCGGGAGGATTGCTCCTCGCCGCCCAACGGGTCACGCACTAGGAGAGAGTCAGGTTATAGGGAGTGGTCGTCTGGCTTTCCGCCTTGTCCGCCATCATCGGCAGGGCCGTCGCCGGGGCCAGCGTGGGGGCCGTCAAGCCCTGGCCGTCCAAACCCTGGTCTTTGCCAATGATGTGCGCGGAACTTGGCCTCGAGCTCGCTCACCTTGGCGAGCTGCTCGGGCGTGAGCTTGGTACGCAAAGTTTCGATCGCTTTCGAGAGATTCTCGGCGCTCTTGCCGCGGGCGATCGCGTTGTCGGCAATGTGCTGGACGAGAGAGAATGGCTGAGGCTTGTTGTCCGGGCCGCCCTCCGCCGTTTGCTGCGGGCGCTCCGGCCGCTTTAGGACCGCGATCAGCGAGTCGGTGAAATCGCGCCAGGCGTCGAGCTGATTGGCGCGGATGCCGATTTCGGTCTCGAGCGCGCTCAATCGCGTGGCGAGAAAGGCAGGATCGCGCCATCCCTGATGATGAAATCCACGGCCGCCGTCTGGCCCCTCCCAATGCGCCCTCCAGCAGTAATGAGGGTGCCATCCGCCAGGTCCATCGCCGCGCGACCCTGGGCCGTCGAAGTTGCTTGACCAGGAGGCTTGCACCGGAGCGCCGCCGGTATCGCCCCATGCCGAAGTCAGAAGCGTGAGACTGGCGATGCCGAGGCCGGCCACGACCAGGATTGGGACGAGCTTGGGAGAGGTGTTCATGTTCGAGCGTCCTTGAATGGCTGATACGCCTCTCGTCTAAGTCCGCAACGTTGCCCTCGTTGGTCTTGGCGTGTCCGAACATTGCTTGGGGTGCGAAATTTATGTCGGAACATTGCTGCCCCGCCAAGCGATTGGTTTTCGTTACAAAAATGCCCTCGTTGAATCGGCGCGGCGACGCTAGAAGATGGGTTGGAACTCGGCCAGTCCTCCTTGCCCGTCAGATGAGCCCAGCCGCCCAACGCATTCTCGTCGTCGATGACGATCCTGAAATCCGCAAGCTCCTTGCGCGCTATATCGAGGGACAAGGCTTTCGCGTGCAGCTCGCTGCGAGTTGCCGTGAGCTCCGCGACAAGCTCGCGACCCATCACATCGATCTCATCGTCCTCGACGTGATGCTGCCCGACGGCTCCGGCCTCGACATGTGCCGCGATCTCAGAGCCGACCGCTCCAACGTGCCGATCATTCTGCTTACGGCGCTGAAAGAGGATGTCGACCGCATCATCGGCCTTGAGATCGGGGCCGACGATTATCTCGGCAAGCCGTTCAACCCGCGCGAGTTGATTGCGCGCGTCCGCGCGGTGCTGCGTCGGCGCGCCGAAGCGCTGCCGGTTGAGACCGAGGCGAAGATCTTCCGCTTCGCCGGATTTGCCGCCGATCCGCAGGAGCGGCGCGTCACCGACGTCAAGGGCCAAGAGATCGCGCTGACTGGCGCCGAGTTCGATCTACTCAAGACCTTCCTCGAGCGGCCAGGCCGCGTGCTTTCGCGCGATCAGTTGCTCGACCTCACCCGCGGGCGCGAGGGCGACGTTCTCGACCGCTCCATCGATGTGCTGGTGAGCAGACTCCGCCGCAAGCTCAACGATGGCGGCGTGTCGCATCTGTTCAAGACCGTGCGCAACGGCGGCTATCAGCTCGCCGTCAAGGTCGACGTCGAGGACGCCACGCCGTGAACACGCTTCGAGTCAAGATCGCGCTTCTCTTGGTCGTCGCCATCGTCTCGGTGGTTTTCCTGCTCACGGTCATGCTGTTCTGGGTGTTCGGACCGCCCCGACGCGTGCACAGCCTCGATCCGGTTGCACTGCAAATCGAGACCCTTCTCCGCGTGGTCGAAGACGGATCCAACGTCGTTACGATTGTGCCTAAGCCGGCGCCCGGGTTTCTGTATCAAATACCGACGCAAAGGCTGCGCGACGCGCTCGCCGCGCGCGGGCTCAATCTCGCCGTGACAGTGACGCGGAGCGGACACGGCGCTCCGCTCGTCGTGTCAATTCCGGTCGAAGGCAAGGGTTGGCTGCTCCTTCCCATCGCCGATCTCCCGCCCCAAGGCGTGCCGTGGTGGGTGCTGGTGCGGTGGCTGGTCCTGATTGCAGTCGGCGCCACCGCAATCGCCGTGTTCGTCGCCAACCGCATGGTGAAACCGCTGGTGTTCTTGGAAAACGCGGTCGAGTCGGTCGGGCCCGACGGCATGCTGCCGACGCTGCCAGAGAAAGGGCCTGGCGAGGTGAGGGCGACGGCAAAGGCGCTCAACTCGCTTTCCGCGCGTTTGAAGCGGGCAATGGAGAGCCGCATGCGGCTTGTCGCAGCGGCAGGTCACGATATGCGCACGCCCATCACGCGCATGCGGCTCAGGGCGGAGTTTGTCGAAGACGATGAGGAACGCACGCGCTGGCTCGCCGATCTCGATGAGCTCGAGCGTATCGCCGACAGCGCAATCCTTCTCGTGCGTGAAGAGTCGGGCCTGGCGTCGCCTGAGGCAATCAGGGTCGACGAACTGGTGCAGGCCATCGGCGATGAGCTCAGGGAGCAGAATCTCGACGTGACCAATACACGGCTCGAGCCGGTGACCGTGTGCGCCAGCAGGCTCAAGCTCAACCGTGCGCTGCGCAATCTCATTATCAATGCCGCGACTCATGGAGTTCGGGCACGCGTCGAGGTGGCAAACTCAGGTGGCACCGCGCGCGTCCTGATCGAAGACGACGGCCCCGGCATTCCGCCTGAGCTTCTCGGCCAAGTATTCGAGCCGTTCTTCCGGGCGGGCCCAGCGCGGCGTCAGGACATACCGGGCGCAGGGCTCGGGCTCACCATCGCGAAGGAGATCATCCAGTGGGCAGGGGGCACCATCACCATCTCGAACCGCACCGATGGCGGGCTCAAGCAGGTGGTTGAGCTTCCGGTGGCGGGGGCAACCGCCAGCTGAGACCCGGTATTGCGAGGCTCTCGCGAAGGGCCGGCAGCTTTGCGCGCCAAGGCTCGATGCAGACGAGCGCAGTGCATTGACCGTTGATCGCGGTCTTCGCAGTGGCGGCTTGGCCCGGCGGCATGGGCTTGGGTGACGGGACGATACGTTTATCGAACAAGCGCTCGGTCTTTGCGGCGGCGAAGGCAATGCCATTAAGCGAAGCGCGGGCCAGGCTGCCGGTCCTTGTCCAATCCGAAGACGAGCCTGCGACCGCATACCTCCATGCGCCGCGCGCAAATATCCGCGATCTCTTGGCGGCCCGTGAAGATTCGACCGACGCCATGTTGAACGCGCTGCGCGCAAACACGCGCCATTCGACCCAAGCACGATAAAGCAATCGCTGGAGCTTGTGCGCCAGGGCGACGGACTCAACGACAGTCCAGATTCCGGCAATAGACGCCGCTTTGAGTGCAGCGCGAGCAAAGACGCGCCATTCGAGCCAGGCCCGATACAGCAAGCGCTGCAGCTTGTGTGCCAGGGCTACCGACTGAACTGCAATCCAAGCTGAAGCGATCGAAGTCGCAATCAGCGACGTACGAGCAACAATGCGGGTGTGCAGCCAGCTGCGGTAGATGAGTCGCCGCAGCGCATGCGCTAGCGCTGCCGACTGGGCGGCGGTCCACGCCAGGGCGATGGAAGCTGCGTTGCGCGAGGCGCGCACAAAGATGAGCGTCTGGAGCCAGGCCCAGTAGAGCAATCGCTGCAGCGCGTGGGCGAAGGCCACTGACTGAACGCCGATCCAAGCCGCGGCGATGGAAGCCGCTCTGACCAGCGCGAGGGCCATGTCGCGGCTCGTCGTCGCAATCCAGACAAACGTCGCCAGTATTGCGTTCAACAAGGCCCGGGCAATCTTGACGGCGGTCGCCCAAGTCCAGGCGAGTCCGGCCGCGATCCATCTGCCGAGCGTGAGCGCCAACGCGTGAGCGCGCGGCGTGAGCCAGGCGACGAAGGCAGTGGTCCATTTCACCAGGAAGAGCCAGACGGACCGCACGAGGAGGGCTATGCCCAGTGCGAACTGCTTCACAGCCCGCGCCGTGGTCCTGCGCTTGAGCTCGGTCTGGTACTTCAGCTCTTGGAATTGCAGCCAGCGGGCGTGCCGCTTCTCTGCCACGCGATAATTCTTAAGCCATTCTTGATGCTGGCTGAGGTCGTCTGTGACCGAGGCAATCAGGTGCTTCGATCCCGCAATATCGGCTCGCGCAGCCTCGATCGGGTCGAGCGTATCGACGGCACCAGACACGATGGTGCTCCCTCACTCGGCGGAGGCTTAGCCTCGCGCCTTTCCCCACATCCCTTCGGGTCGTATGCGACTTTGGAGCTTCCCGTCGAAACGCCCCGCCGCTCTACCCTACGCCCAAATCCCTAACGCGAAATCTCCTGGTCCGTTCCTGCGCCTGGAGTATAGGCCTGGGCAGGGCGGGAAAAAGGCAGCCTGCCTCAAGCGCCCCGCTGCCTCCGCCTTGTGCTATCAGGAGTCCATGAGCGGCGAAGCGATTCGCATCATCGGCATAGACCCGGGGCTCAGGCGCACCGGCTGGGGGGTCATCGACACTGACGGGGTTAGGCTCGCCTTTGTTTCCTGTGGCTCCGTCGTGTCGGACAGTACCGAGGGCCTGGGCCTCCGGCTTCGCCAAATTTTCGATGGTCTGTCGGAGGTGCTCGCAAGGCTCAAGCCCCAAGAGGCGGCCATCGAGCAGACCTTCGTCAACCGTGATGCGACTGCCACACTGAAGCTTGGCCAGGCACGGGGCATCGCGCTGCTCGTTCCGGCGCTGCGCGGGATTGAGATCGCTGAATATGCGCCAAACGCGGTGAAAAAGACGGTGATCGGCACAGGTCACGGCGACAAGGTGCAGATCAGGGCCATGGTGAAATGCCTCTTGCCGCGCGCCACCCCCGACAGTTCCGATGCGGCAGATGCGCTGGCCATTGCCATCACTCACGCCCATTCCCGCACGTGGGGCAGGATCGCGGCCTCCGCTGCGTTCGGAGCGAGGGTCGCGCCATGATCGGCAAGCTCACTGGCAGGCTCGACTCCATCTCGCTGAACGCGGTGATCGTCGACGTTGGCGGCGTCGGTTATGAGGTGACGGTCGGTGCCCGCACTCTGACCAGCCTACCGCCAGTGGGAGAGACTGTGACCTTCGCGGTTGATACCCATGTGCGGGAGGACGAGATCAGGCTGTTCGGCTTCGCCACCGAACATGAGCGCGCCTGGTTCAGGGCGTTGCAGACGGTGCAGGGCGTGGGCGCCCGCATCGCGCTCGCCGTGCTCGGCACCCTATCGGCCGCCGAGCTTGCCAATGCCGTGGCGCTTCAGGACAAGGGGCAGGTCGCGCGCGCGCCGGGCGTAGGGCCCAAGGTCGGCGCGCGTATCGTCGCCGAGCTCAGGGACAAGATGCCAAGCCTCGCGCCAGCCATCAGACCTGCCGGCGGGCTTGCGCCTGTGGCTGCTTTGCCCGAGGGACTTGCCGCGCGCGATGCGGTTTCGGCACTCACTAATCTCGGCTATGCCCATGGCGAGGCCGCCGCGGCCGTTTCTGCTGCGATCGGCAAGGTAGGGCGCGAGGCGCGGGCCGAGGAACTGATCCGCGTCGGCCTTAAGGAACTCGCGCAATGAGCGAGAGGATGCTCCAGGCAGTGCGGCGCGAGGAGGACCAGGGCGAGACTTCGCTCCGACCCCAGGTCCTGTCCGAGTTCATCGGCCAAGCCAAGGTCTGCTCAAACCTCAAGGTATTCATCGAAGCGGCGCGGGCGCGGCGCGAGCCTCTAGACCATGTGCTCTTCGCCGGACCACCCGGCCTCGGAAAGACGACGCTCGCCCAGATCGTGGCGCGCGAACTCGGCGTGAATTTCCGCGCGACCTCTGGTCCGGTCATCGCCAAGGCGGGAGACCTCGCCGCGCTCCTCACCAATCTCGAGGACCGCGATGTGTTGTTCATCGACGAGATTCACAGGCTCGCTCCGGCGGTCGAGGAGATCCTCTATCCGGCCATGGAGGACTTCCAGCTCGACCTCATCATCGGGGAGGGACCCGCCGCGCGGTCGGTGCGCATCGATCTTGCCCGCTTCACGCTGATCGGCGCCACCACACGTACCGGCCTGCTCACCACGCCGCTCAGAGAGCGGTTCGGTATCCCCATCAGGCTGGAATTTTACGGTGTCGAGGAGCTTGAGGAGATCGCGCGACGCGGCGCGCGTTTGCTCGGGCTTCCACTGACCAAAGAGGGCGCGCATGAAATCGCGCGGCGCGCGCGTGGCACGCCGCGCGTTGCGGGACGGCTGCTCCGCCGCGTGCGTGATTTCGCCAGCGTCGACGGTACTGGCGCCGTTGACGCCAAGGTCGCCGACAAGGCGCTGTCGCAGCTCGAAGTTGATGGGCGCGGGCTTGATGCGCTCGATCATCGCTATCTCAGCCTGATCGCGGTGAGCTACGGCGGCGGGCCGGTCGGCGTCGAGACCATCGCGGCCGGGCTGTCGGAACCGCGCGACGCCATTGAGGAGATCATCGAGCCCTACCTGCTGCAGCAAGGCTTCATCGCGCGCACTCCGCGCGGCCGCGTGCTCACCGCCCAGGCCTTCGCCCATCTCGGCCTTCCGCAGCCTGTCCAGCCGGCGCAATTCCCCCTGTTCAACGGCAGCGACGAGCAGTGACAGGGAAGTGGCCGGACGTTGCCGGGCGGATCGAGGGCGAGACTCACATCCTGCCCATACGCGTCTATTTCGAGGACACGGACTGCGGCGGCGTGGTCTACCACGCTAATTTCGTTAAGTTCTGCGAGCGCGGCCGCTCAGACTTCATCAGGCTGCTTGGCGTTAGCCACCAAGGCCTCGCCAATCCTGAGCAAGGCGAGCCCGCGATCTTCGTCGTGCGCCGCATCGAGATGGATTACCTCAGGCCCGCCCGCATGGACGACGTGCTCGAAGTGGTGACGCGCTGCAGCGAGGTCGGCAACGCAAGCCTCGTCCTCACCCAGGAGGTGCGGCGCGACCAAGAGGTGATCGTGCGCGCAAAGGTCACGGTCGTGCTGGTCGGGAAAAGCGGCAAGCCGCAGCGTATTGGCGCGCTTGTTCGCAACGCGCTTCAACGGTTCGTTAACCAAGGCCGTGAAATCTAGCAAATGCCGGTAAAGCGTCGCTCTGCCGGATGTGCTGCGCGCGCCGAGGGTAAAGGTTAACGAGCCCAAGTTTAGTCACATTCGCTCGCGAAAGGTCGCTTCGCGAGCAAGGCGCGCGCTCCCTCCGGCGAAATCGTCACGCGCCCTCGGCCAACGGGCCCGGGGACAGACTGCCTTTCAACGCCGAGGCCGGAGGGCAGCGGCGTTGGAGCTCATCACGAGGCCGTCATGAATCCGTCGGATGTCGTCGTCGATCTCTCGATCCTCGAGCTGTTCAGAAACGCGCATATCGTCGTCAAGATCGTGATCGTCGGGCTTCTGCTCGCCTCGATCTGGAGTTGGGCGATCATCCTTGAGAAGCTCTTCCTCTACGCGAAGACGCGCAAAGAGACCGACAAGTTCGAGCAGGTATTCTGGTCCGGCCAGTCGCTCGAGGAGCTTTACAACGCGCTGTCGCAGCGCCGTAACACCGGCATGGCTGCGCTGTTCGTCGCGGCCATGCGCGAATGGAAGCGCTCGACCGAGCGCGAGAGCGGGGACAAGAGCGGGCGGCCGATGCCAGGCGTACAGCTCAGGGTGGAGAAGGTGATGGACGTCACCATCTCGCGCGAGGTCGAAAGACTCGAACGAAGGCTCACTTTCCTCGCCACGGTCGGCTCGACCGCGCCCTTCATCGGCCTATTCGGCACGGTGTGGGGCATCATGACGAGCTTCCAGGCCATCGCCGTGAGCAAGAACACGAGCCTCGCAGTGGTTGCGCCCGGCATCGCCGAGGCCTTGTTCGCTACCGCACTCGGCCTGCTCGCCGCTATTCCTGCCGTAATTTTCTACAACAAATTCAACAGCGAAGTTGCGCGCCACGCGGCGCGGCTCGAAGGCTTTGCCGACGAGTTCGCATCCATTCTGTCGCGGCAGATCGACAAGACTGCATGAGGCTTGAACCATGGGAGCAGGTCTGCAACTAGGCGGCGCACTCTCAAGCAGGCGGGCGCGCCGGCGCTCGGCGCAACCGATGAGCGAGATCAACGTCACGCCGATGGTCGACGTGATGCTTGTGCTGCTCATCATTTTCATGGTGACGGCGCCGATGCTCACCGTGGGGCTGAACCTCGAGCCTCAACCCGATTTGCCTAAGGTCGCTTTGCCCAAGACCGAGGCAGGTCCGGTCGACGCGCAGAAGCAGGTGCTCGCCATCACTGTCGACCCGACCGGCAAAGTGTTCCTGCAAAGCACCGAAATCGGCTTTGACGAACTTGTGCCAAAACTTACCGCTATCAGAGAGTCGGGCGCCGGAGACCGGGTCGAGGTCAGAGGCGATGACCGCGCGCAATATGGCAGCGTCGCCAAGGTGCTGGCGCGGATCAAGGCTGCTGGGATTCCGGTCACGCTGGTCACTGAGGCGGCCGAGGGAAACAAAGCGCAGTAGATCGAAGCGAAGAGGGTTATGGGTCGGGGGACTTTCATTTCGGCGGCGCTGCACGGGGCGATCCTGCTTTGGGTGCTCGTCGCCTTTCCGCCTTCCAACCTGGACAAGGCGCCTCTGGTCGCCATTCCCATCGACCTCGCCTCGCAGGCTGACGTCACCAAGGTCAAGGCTGGCACGAAGGACGCCAAGGATGAGGGCGTTCTCTCCGGCAAGCCGGAGGAGAAGAAGCCGGAAGCCGCAAAGGAAGCCAAGCCGCCTGAGCAGACTGCGTCTTTGGACGACAAAGCCGAGGACAAGAAGAACAAGCCAAAGCCTGACGCTCAGAAGCAAGACGACAAGACGGCAAAGGACCCAAAGCAAGCCGCTGCCGATCCGCCGAAAAAGCCCAAGCCTCAAGCCAAGAAACGCGACTTCAATCCAGATAAGATCGCCGCGCTGCTCAATAAGATCCCCGACGCTGCCGACGATCCGAAGCCCGTCATGCCCGATGACGGCACGCCGCCGAAGAAGGTGAAGGGTCAGACGAACGGCACCGAGATCACCATGTCGGTGAACGAGATCGATGCGCTCAGGGCGCGCATCGCCGATTGTTGGACGCCGCCGCCCGGAGGGCTTGGCGCCGATCAGATTGTGGTGAAGCTCAGGCTCAAGCTCAAGGAGGACGGGACGCTCGTGGGCTATCCCACCGTCGCCAATAGCGGCTCGTCGCCGTTCTTCCAGGCCGCGGCCGACAGCGCGGTCAGGGCCGTCTACCAGTGCCAGCCCTACGAGTTGCCCAAAGCCAAATATGCACTGTGGCGCGACATGATCCTGAACTTCGATCCAAGCGACATGTATCGCAGCGGTTGAACCACGGACTCACAGACCATGGCTCCGTTCATTCCCCATCTCGTCCGATCCAGCCTGGCACCCGCTCTGGTTGCGCTCGCTTTAGTCGCGGGGTCCGGGCAAGCCAACGCGGTCGTCGAGCTCAACATCACACAAGGCAAGATACAGCCTCTGCCGATTGCCATTCCCGACTTCACCGGCGACGGCTCGATCGACCCGCAAGAGGCGCGCGCGATCTCGGACGTGGTGGCGACGGACCTGAGCTCCTCAGGCCTATTCAATCCGATCGACCAGGCGGCCTTTATCGAGAAGCAAACGAACTTTGACGGTATGCCGCGCTTCGACGACTGGCGCGTGGTGAACGCGCAAGCGCTGGTGGTTGGGCGAATCGGTGCGAGTGACGGAAAGCTCAAGGCCGAGTTCAGGCTATGGGACGTGCTCTCGGGCAAGCAACTCGCCGGCGAGCAATTCTTCGCGCGAGCGAAGGATGGAAGGCGCGTCGGCCACATCATCGCAGATGCAATCTACGAGCGCATCACCGGCGAGAAAGGCTATTTCGACACGCGCATTGTGTTTGTCGATGAGTCTGGCCCCAAGGACAAGCGCACCAAACGCCTCGCCATCATGGATCAGGATGGGTTCAACGTGCGGTTGCTCACCACCGGCCAGAATTTGGTGCTGACCCCGCGCTTCAGCCCCTCGACCCAGGACATCACCTATATGTCCTACGAGGGCGAGACGCCAAGGGTCTATCTGCTCAACATCGAGACAGGGCAGAAGGAGATTGTGGGCTCCTTCCCGGGCATGACTTTCGCCCCGCGCTTCTCTCCTGACGGCCAGCGCATCGTCATGAGCCTGGAGCGGGACGGCAACGCCGACCTGTTCGCCATGGATTTGCGCAGCCGGCGCACCTTTCAGCTCACCAACACCGAGGCGATCGACACGGCCCCCTGCTACTCGCCTGACGGGCGGCAGATCGTGTTCGAGAGCGACCGCGACGGCTCACAACAGATCTACGTGATGAATGCTGACGGCAGCGACCAGCATCGCATCAGCCAAGGGGAGGGGAGCTATTCGACGCCGGTGTGGTCGCCGCGCGGCGATCTTATCGCCTTCACCAAGCTGCTCCGCGGCGAGTTTCTGATCGGGGTGATGAAGCCGGACGGAACGGGTGAGCGCATCCTGACGGAGGGCTTCCACAACGAGGGGCCAACTTGGGCGCCTAATGGTCGTGTGCTGATGTTCTTCAGGGACTCGCCGGGTGCCGCGGGAGGCCCCAAGCTCTACACCATCGATCTCACCGGCTATAACGAGCGCCAAGTGGCGACGCCTGCCTTTGGCTCGGATCCTGCCTGGTCGCCGCTGATCAACTAGCCCCTTCGATTTCGCTTCTGCACGGCGGAGATAAGCTCGGTTTTTGGCTCTGCGCCGGGACTTCTTTTGGGCACCCTGTGTCCCAAAAGCAACTATGCTCTTACCCTTTTTTAATCATCGTCTCCCAGGGTGTTAACCATGCTTGATCGAGGTATCAGCGGGAGCTAGCCTCGACTTGCTGGAGGTTGAGATTCGGCGTTGCATTTTGGCATCAATGACCGGGAAAACGGTCCAGGAACAGCGATCCGTTCTTGATCTGAAAACGCCGCGCCGGTACATGCAAAGACGGCTACTGCCGTTAAACCAAAGGAGAGAAGACCATGCAGGGTTTGAAGGGCGTTGTCATTGTCGCCACGATCGTGGCCGCCACCATCGCGCTCGGTGGCTGCTTCGGCCACCACGAGAAGGCCGTGGCCACCCAGCCACTAAAGCTCGGGTCCGCGGATGTCGTGGTCGAGCAGGTTGTCCGCGTCTAAGCGCGGCCAGGATTTCGTCGCGGAAGTGCATTGGCTTCCGCGAGAGGGGAACATGGATGCCAGGACGCCGTAGCGTGATGCGGCGGCGTTCTAGGCATCCCTTCCTTTTATAGCGCTCTGTAGAGGCTTCGCCTCCTTTCCCTCTTTCCCGCAACTAATTCTTCTCCCGCCCACTAGCCCGCCAGACTTGGGAGCTAGGGGATCGTTAAGGAATTGCCCTCTACGATTTCCCTAAAATCCGGCTAGCGGGAGTAACCAGTAATGCGTTGGAGTGGTGGGACTGACCGCGCCTGCAAGATTGCGGGTGCCGTCGCGATTGCCTTGCTGATGGCTGCCTGCGCGCCTCACGGAGAGCCGCGAGAATACGGAATCGGCACCACGGGTTCGGTTGCGGCGCCAGGGTCGCCCCAGGAATTCGCGGTTAACGTCGGGGACCTCGTACACTTCGAGGAGGACAGCTCGGCGCTTAGCGGCGAGGCCAAGAGCATCCTCGGCCATCAGGCGAGCTGGCTCAATCAATACCCGCAATACCGGGTGACCATCGAAGGCCACGCCGATGAGCGCGGCACGCGGGAATATAACCTCGCGCTCGGCGCGAAACGCGCCATGGCGGTCAAGACCTTCTTGGCAAGCCAGGGAGTGAACGGGGCGCGAATCAAGACGATCTCGTATGGCAAGGAGCGCCCGATCGCCGTTTGCGATGAGCCGTCCTGCTGGACCCAGAATCGCCGCGCCCAGACCGTGTTGAACAATCCGGCTGTGGCCCGATATTAAGCCAAGTCCAGGATTCCAATCAAAGTTTGGCCCCAAAGGGCCGGGCAAATGCGTTATGGTTCACCGCGTTAGGCGCCTCTTGCGAGGTGAGGGGCGCCGGCGCCGACCTAACGGCAAGGTCTCATCGTGACGCTCTTGGTTCCCACACGGCGCAAGCCATCGCGCCTCGCCTTTACGTTTTCGGCGGGCTCCTATCCTTGAGCTTGGTTGCTTTGCCGAGCTTCGCCCAAAACACCCCTCCACAAGTTCCCGCGGCTGGAGCGGAAGCGCCGGCGGCCAAGCCGCAAGGTGGCGATTATTGCAGCGCGGCTTTCCCGCGTCGAGCAAAAGCTCGCCGACCTGCAAGCGCTGGTCGGCGCGCTTCAGTCGTTCGCTCGATCAAGCCCCGGCGCCACGCCGCCGCAAGACACTGGCGCCAGCGCTTCCGCGGGCGAGCCGCCCTCCAGCCAAGGCGAGCTTGGCACGCGGGTCGCCGCGCTCGAGACGCAAATCGGCGCACTTACTGCCGAACTTGAGCAGATCAACCAGCGATTGAGCGCGCTCAATGCGGCGCCTGCGGCGCAGGCCCCGGTGCTGCTCTCGCCGGACAATCCTCCGGCCGCAAGACAGGGCGACGCCGGGCCTCTACCGGATGCGGCGATGGCCGCCATGGCCGGAAGCGCGGGCGAGTCAGGGGATAGCGAGGACACATCCAAACCAAGGTGGTACGGGCCAAAGCCCGGCGAAGAACAGACGGCGGCATTGCCGCCGGGGGCGCCGCAGCCCCTTTCGCCACCCGGCGCTCAAGAGGCGCAGCCGCAGAGCGTGACAGCAGCGCTGCCCGGCAACGACGTGCACTCGCTCTATGAAAAGGGCTACGGTGCGCTGTCGCAGAACGACTACGCCGGGGCCGAGGCCGCGTTCAGCCAGCTGATCGACACCTATCCAAAGGATCCGCTCGCGGGAAATGCGCAATATTGGATCGGCGAGGGTTATTACCGCCGCGGCCAGTACAAGAACGCAGCCGACGCCTTCCTTAAGGGCTATAAGAAATACAAGTCCGGCGATAAGGCACCGGAGATCCTTAAGCTCGGCATGTCGCTCGCAGCGCTCGCCCAGAAGGAGGCAGCCTGCTCGACTTTCGGCGAGCTCAAGACCAAATTTCCAAAGGCACCCGAAACCGTGCGCGACGAAGCCAAGGCCGAGCAGAAGAAGACCCGCTGCTGACACATGACCACGCTACCTATCTCGATCACTGAGGCGACAGAGCTGCTAGCGCCGCTTAAGGCTTTTCCGCGCGTTGCGCTTGCTGTCTCGGGCGGCCCTGATAGCCTTGCTTTGATGCACTTCGCGGCGTGGTGCCGCGCCGCGGAGCGTTCGGGGCCTGAGCTGTTGGTCCTCACGGTCGACCACGGCTTGCGTGCCTCTTCGCGCGACGAGGCGCTGATGGTCGGGCGCATGGCATCAAGCCTCCGGCTTCCGCATACAATTCTCACTTGGGACGCGGGCACACACAGCACAAACCTGCAGGCGAGGGCGCGAACCGCGCGCTATGACCTCATGGCTGCTCATTGCCAGGCCAGCGACATTCCGGCGCTCGTGACCGCGCATCATCTCGACGATCAGGCCGAGACCTTCCTGATGCGGCTCAAGCGCGGCAGTGGGCTCGATGGGCTTGCCGCCATCCCGGAGAGAGGCGTGTGGGCAGGTGTCGTCCTGCTGCGGCCTTTGCTCGATGTGCCGAAGGCGCGATTGATCGCGACACTTGCCGACAAGGGCATCGGCTTTGTCTCAGATCCGAGCAACGCGGATCACCGCTTCGAGCGCGCGCGTGTGCGTGGGAGTTCGGAGGCGCTTGCCGCGCTCGGCCTCACGCCGGAGGCATTGGCGCTATCGGCGCGGCGGTTGCGCCGTGCGCGCGACGCGCTCGACCATGCCTCCGAAAATTTCCTCACCACATATGGCGAGGTGAGTGAGGCGGGCTACGCGGCGATTGACCGCAAAGCGCTTCGATTGGCTCCGCAAGAAATCGCCCTTCGTGCTCTCAGTCGCCTCATTTCGATGGTCGGCGGAGCAGACGAGCCTCTGCGGCTTGCCAAGCTCGAAGCCTTGCTTGCAGCGCTCGCCAAGACTCGGGCGAAGGCCCACACGCTCGGGCGCTGCCGCATCCAGCCTTTCTCAGGCCGGTTTGGCATCTTCCGCGAGGTGAGGGCAAAAGGCCTTCCTGTCACTCGGGTGCTGCCTGGGGAGAGGACGCTCTGGGACAATCGGTTCAGGATCGAGCTCGGTAGGAACGAGCACGAGCCCGTCACCGTCAGAGCACTCGGCGACCAGGGCTTGCGCGAGTTGCGCGACAGCTCCATTTTGCCTGCTTCACTCCCGCGACTTGCAGGGCGAACGCTCCCCTCCTGCTGGCGTGGAAACAGCCTTATCGGCGTGCCGATCCTCGGCGGCCTATTGGGTCAGGACGGCAAGGCGCCCCTCGATTGCCGTGCCACCTTCGTTAGCGCCCAAAGGATGCGTGGAACGGCCGCGCCTTTGGGCTGTTGAGAAAGCGTGCACCCTTTACGGTAGCTTTACTTGGCAAGGAAGGCCGAGGTTCCTATGTTACCGAAGCTTAGGTCACGCTCGTGCCTGCATTGGGGGCGAAGCTCCAAAGGCGGCTTGGCCACGCTGAGATCAAGCCGTCAGGTCAGTTCATGAACTCGAATTTCCGTAACTTCGCCATCTGGGTTTTCATCCTCCTGCTGCTCGTTGCTCTGTTCAACCTGTTCCAGAGCCCGGGCGTGCATGTCCGCGGCAACGAGATCAGCTTCTCGCAGCTGCTTTCCGAGGTAGAGGGCGGCAACATCCAGGATGTGACCATCGCCGGCAACCAGATCACTGGCCACTTCACCGACGGCCGCAATTTTCAGACTTATGCGCCGAACGACCCGAACCTGGTCGACAAGCTGAACCAGAAGGGCGTGAAGATCACCGCCAAGCCGTCAGAGGACGACGTGCCGTCCCTGCTGGGCGTGCTGGTGTCCTGGTTCCCCATGCTGCTGCTCATCGCCGTGTGGATCTTCTTCATGCGCCAGATGCAGTCGGGCGGCGGGCGCGCCATGGGCTTCGGCAAGTCCAAGGCTAAGCTGCTCACTGAGCGCCATGGCCGCGTGACCTTCGATGACGTGGCAGGCGTCGACGAGGCCAAGGAGGATTTGCAGGAGATCGTCGAGTTCCTGCGCGACCCACAGAAATTTCAGAAACTCGGCGGACGAATCCCGCGCGGCGCGCTGCTGGTTGGCCCTCCCGGCACCGGCAAGACCCTGCTCGCACGCGCCATCGCCGGCGAGGCAAACGTGCCGTTCTTCACCATCTCCGGCTCCGACTTCGTCGAGATGTTCGTCGGCGTCGGCGCGTCCCGCGTGCGCGACATGTTCGATCAGGCGAAGAAGAACGCGCCCTGCATCATCTTCATTGACGAGATCGACGCGGTCGGCCGCCACAGAGGCGCGGGCCTTGGCGGCGGTAACGACGAGCGCGAGCAGACGCTGAACCAGTTGCTGGTCGAGATGGATGGCTTCGAGGCGAACGAAGGCATCATCCTGATCGCCGCGACCAACCGCCCGGACGTGCTCGATCCTGCGCTGCTTAGACCTGGCCGCTTCGACCGCCAGGTCGTGGTGCCGCGTCCCGACATCATCGGCCGCGAGAAAATTCTGAAGGTGCATGTGCGGAAAGTGCCGCTCGCGCCGGACGTCGATCTCCGCGTTATCTCGCGCGGTACGCCGGGCTTCTCTGGCGCCGACCTCGCCAACCTCGTCAACGAAGCTGCGCTGCTTGCCGCACGTCGGTCTAAGCGCCTCGTCACCCAGCTCGAGTTCGAGGATGCCAAGGACAAAGTGCTGATGGGCGCCGAGCGGCGCTCCATGGTGATGACCGAGGAGGAGAAGACGCTCACCGCCTATCATGAGGGCGGGCACGCGCTGGTGGCGCTACATCAGCCGGCGTCCGACCCGGTGCACAAGGCAACCATCATCCCGCGCGGCCGTGCGCTCGGTATGGTCATGCGCTTGCCCGAGCGCGACATGCTTTCCTACACGCGCGCCAAGCTCAAGGCCGACATCACGGTCGCCATGGGTGGACGCGTCGCCGAAGAACTCGTGTTCGGCTACGACAAGGTCACCTCGGGCGCGGCCTCCGACATCAAGATGGCGACGGTGCTCGCCCGCGCCATGGTCACCCAATATGGCATGAGCGACAAGCTCGGGCCGCTGGCTTACGGCGATAACGAGGAGGAGGTGTTCCTCGGCCACTCGATCGCGCGTCAGCAGAATCTTTCCGACGAGACTCAGACCATCGTCGATGAGGAGATCCATCGTCTCGTCGACGAAGCATTCGAAGAGGCGCGCAAGATCATCTCCGACCATATCGACGATCTGCACACGATCGCCCGTGGCCTGCTCGAATATGAGACGCTGTCTGGCGAGGAGATCAAGGACCTGCTCAAGGGCAAGCCGCCGGTGCGCGAGTTCACGGCCGAGACCACGACGCGGCCTGGGCCTGCCTCGGCTGTGCCTGCTGCCGGACGCGGCAAGAAGGCGCAGCCGGAGCCAGAGCCCGACGCGGGCGGCCTGGCGCCAGAGCCCTCGACCTAGCCGCACCCAAATTTAGGTGCTTCGGCACCAAGCAAAATGCCCGGCTCGTGCCGGGCATTTTTCGTTTTGGCATTCCCGAGTTGTTGGCCGCTAGCCGCCAGTTCACCAGCCCTTTATCCCCGCGCCCGAAGATAGGACTAAATTCCTTAAAAGTCAGGAAGGAGATCGAGCGTGGAATCATTGGCGTCGTGGGAGGTCAGCGCGCGGTTGAGGCGCGTGGTTTGGCTCGCCCACGCCAGCAATGTCGAAGCGAAACTCCAGCGGCTCGCGCGCGTCGTCAAAGCAAATTTCAATCTCAATCGGCCGCGGGTGCCGCGTGCCAATGCGGATGGGGGACAGTGGACGAGCGCGGGAGGCGGCAGCGGCCGTGTGCGACTGGCGCAGGCCATCCCGCCTGAGGAGGAGCGGGACTTTGAAGACGGAAACCCGGCAAGCGAAGCCGAGTTCGAAGCGATCGAAATCTAACGGCAGGAGCTTATTCGACGCGTTCGCGAGATTGATCCGACGTGGAGCCCGAGGCAGAACGCAACTCGTAGCGATTCA